>CASFCZ010000057.1 GCA_949293325.1 uncultured Eubacteriales bacterium
TTATTAATGCAATCATTATGTATCCATTCGGAAATTTCCTTGTTAAATCTGCAGTTAAGCTTTCAGAGCTTACACCTACTGCCAAGGATGAAACAGAACTTATCCACCTTGATGACCGTGTACTTAATACACCGGGTATAGCTATTGAAAACTGCGTTAAGGAAATAGTCCGCCTCGGTACTATGTCAAGGGATAATCTTCAACTTGCTGTCAAGGCAGCAAAAACCCAGGATAACTCCGTTATAAATAAAGTCCTTGAAAAAGAGGAAACCATAGATACCGTTTCAAGGTCTATTACCGCCTATATGGTTAAGCTTTGTAACACAGACCTTACTGAAAGTCAGAACAGGCAGATAACTTCTCTTTTCCATACTGTAATAGACATGGAGCGTATAAGCGACCATTGCGAAAACATTATTGAGTCTGCTCAGTATATGCATGAGGATGATATTCGTTTTTCCGATTATGCACAGGAGGAGCTTGACCGTGTTTGTAATGAAACCATTAAGTGCGTTACAAATGCAGTGGAGGCTCTTTCATCCTATGATATTGAGCTTGCCGAGAAGGTCATCAGCGAGGAAGAAAGGGTAGATAACCTTGAGGAAAACTTCCGTGCAGAGCATATTAACAGACTTGCTGCAAGGGAGTGTGATCCTAAGGCAGGTGTTGCTTTCCTTGACATACTTACCAATCTTGAGCGTGTTGCTGACCATGCACTTAATGTTGCAGAAGTAGTTATAAAATATAAAAATGCCTGATATAAAGGGGGACTGTTTAACTGACAGTCCCCCTCTGGTTTTACAAACCTGTTAATTGTGAAATTAAAGTAAATGATTGACAATTCTGCCATTTGGTTCTGCTTATGGCAGTAGTATCATATTTAAAATTGTAAAAGTATACTTATAAAGGTGTAATCAGCTAATTTAAACAAAAAGAACTAATTTAATTTATTTGTTTTGCACAATAGATAAGTATATTTTTAAATAAAGATTGTTAAAATAGCATAAGGCAATATTTGCGTATTTGTGGTATAATTCTAAAGAAAAAATATTTGGATTATGGAAATACCTGACAGGCGGCAATGTCCTGAGTGTACAGCAGCGATGGATTTGTATGTATGGCACTGTCACCGTCGGTTTTTAGGGCAGAGAGGTATACTCTCTTCTCAGTATACAGCAGGGATGCAGGCTGAGGCTTGACCCATATTAACCCCCAAATTGAAAGGAGATTAAAAAATGCTCAACAAAAAGTCAGTGGATGATTTGAATGTAAAGGGTAAGAGAGTACTTGTAAGATGTGACTTCAACGTACCTTTACAGGATGGTGTAATTACAGATGAAAACCGTATTGTAGCGGCGCTTCCTACCATCAAGAAGCTTATTGCAGACGGCGGCAAGGTAATACTTTGCTCACACCTTGGTAAGCCAAAGGAGCCAAGTGCAGAGTTCTCTCTTGCACCTGTAGCTGTACGCCTTAGCGAAAAACTCGGTAAAGAAGTAGTTTTTGCAGATGACGACGAGGTTGTAGGACCAAAGGCAAAGGCAGCTGTTGCTGCTATGAAGGATGGTGACGTTGTTCTTCTTCAGAATACACGTTTCCGTAAGGAAGAAACCAAAAACGAGGATAACTTCAGCCAGGAACTTGCTTCCCTTGCTGATATATATGTAGATGATGCTTTTGGTTCTTCACACCGTGCTCACTGCTCAACAGTAGGTGTTACCAAGTATGTTAAGGAATCAGCAGTTGGTTACCTTATGGAAAAGGAAATCAACTACCTCGGCAATGCAGTAAACAATCCTGTTCGCCCATTCGTAGCTATTCTTGGTGGTGCTAAGGTTTCCGATAAGATCAACGTTATAAACAATCTTCTTGATAAGGTAGATACACTTATCATCGGTGGTGGTATGGCTTATACTTTCTTTAAGGCTCAGGGCTATGAAATTGGTAAGAGTATCCTTGAGGCAGATAAGATGGACTATGCTCTTGATATGCTTAAAAAGGCAGAGGAAAAGGGCGTTAAGCTTCTTCTTCCAGTTGATACAGTAGTTGCCAAGGAGTTTGGTCCAGGAAAAGAACATCATGTTGTAAGTTCACATGAGATTCCTGCTGATGAGGAGGGCTTTGATATCGGTACCGAAACCAGAAAGCTCTATGCTGATGCCGTTAAGGATGCTAAGACAGTTGTATGGAACGGACCTATGGGTGTATTTGAAATACCTGAGTATGCAGAGGGTACAAAGGCAGTTGCACAGGCACTTGCAGATCTTAAGGATGCAACTACTATCATCGGCGGTGGTGACTCTGCTGCAGCTGTTAACCAGATGGGATTTGGCGATAAGATGAGCCACATTTCAACAGGTGGCGGCGCCTCCCTTGAGTTCCTTGAGGGTAAGGTTCTTCCGGGTGTTGAGGCTGTACAGGATAAGTAATATATTACTGAAATACGTACTAAGCTATATAGGGGCAGACACGTAACAGCTGTCTGCCCCTTGGCTCCTTTATGGGGCGAAAGGATATGGTTTGCCTTTAGGTATACCATATACATAAAAATAAATTTTTACATTGCGTGCAAGGGGTTGCTGCTTTGTAAAAAGAGAGGGTGTAATTATGCGTAAAAGGATTATCGTTGCAAACTGGAAGATGAACAAGACTCCAAAGGAATCTCTGGAGCTTGTGGAGCTCCTTAAGGAAAAGGTGGATACCGATGAGTATGATGTGGTATTCTGTGTTCCCTTTGTGGATCTGATACCTGTGGCAGGTGCCCTTGAGGGTACTCATATTATGTTGGGGGCACAAAATGTTCATTATGAGGACTTTGGTCCCTACACAGGTGAAATATCAGCCCCTATGCTTAAGGAGATAGGCTGTTCCCACGTTATTATAGGTCATTCCGAAAGGCGTGCGTACTTTAACGAAACAGACCATACCGTAAATCAGAAGATCTTTCAGACAATCAATCACGACCTTACACCTATTGTCTGCGTAGGTGAGGATCTGGAATAGAGAAAAAATAACATTATCATAGAACAGATACGTATGCAGATTAAGCGTGCGCTTAAAAACGTATCCTTCGAGGATGTAAGCAAAACAATGTTTGCCTATGAGCCTATCTGGGCTATTGGTACCGGTATGTCTGCATCTCCTGACCAGGCTCAGGAGGTTTGCCATGCTATCCGTCAGGTACTTGCCGAAATGTATGATCATGAAACGGCAAATACCATCCGTATCCTTTACGGCGGTTCGGTAACAGGTAAAAACTGTGCCGAGCTCTTTGCAATGAAGGATATAGACGGTGGTCTTGTAGGTGGCAGCAGCCTTAAAGAGGACTTTGCAAAGATTGTTGGCTGTAAATAGGAGATTTTTTTGCTATGGATAGAAAATTAACTGTTTTAATGATTTTAGACGGCTTTGGTCTTAATGATAAGACCGAGGGCAATGCCATTAAAATGGCAAATACACCCAATCTGGACAGAATTTTTTCACAGTATCCCTTTGTAAAGGGTTACGCAAGCGGACTTGCAGTAGGTCTTCCTGACGGACAGATGGGTAATTCAGAGGTTGGTCACCTTAATATGGGTGCCGGCAGGATCATTTATCAGAATCTTACTAAGATAACCAAGTCCATTGAGGATGGAGATTTCTTTAAAAATAAGGCTCTCCTTGATGCAGTTGAAAACTGTAAAAAGAATAACTCAGCACTTCATCTTTTCGGACTCCTTTCAACAGGAGGTGTCCACAGCCATCTT
>CASFCZ010000058.1 GCA_949293325.1 uncultured Eubacteriales bacterium
CGCTTCGTAGTGGTTAAGCTCCATAGAGTAGGTACCACGGCCCTGAGTATTTGAACGAAGGTCTGTAGAGTAACCGAACATTTCTGCAAGAGGTACAAAACCGTGTACCATTACAGCACCACCTGGAAGTGGTTCCTGTCCCTCAAGACGACCACGTCTCTTGTTAATGTCACCCATTACTGTACCAAGGTATTCCTCAGGGATAGTGATGTCAACCTTCATAATAGGCTCAAGGAGTGCAGGATCTGACTTTCTCATAGCGTCCTTGAATGCCATA
The DNA here is from genome assembly GCA_949293325.1 of uncultured Eubacteriales bacterium. Lineage (GTDB taxonomy): Bacteria > Bacillota > Clostridia > Lachnospirales > CAG-274 > CALWRD01. Next base: position 278 of record CASFCZ010000058.1, read on the forward strand.
GAACCGGCAATCTTGAAGGCCATTTCTGAGGAGTCAACCTCATGGTAGCTACCGTCATATACAACAGCACGGATACCAACTACAGGGTAACCTGCAATAATACCTGACTGCATAGCTTCCTGGATACCTGCATCAATAGCAGGGATGTATTCCTTAGGGATAGCACCACCTACTACCTCATTAACAAACTCATAGCTCTTTTCTTCGTTAGGCTCAATAACCTCGAAGCGAACCTTACAGTGACCATACTGACCCTTACCACCTGACTGACGGGCATACTTGCTCTCAACATCAACATTCTTTCTGAATGCTTCACGGTAAGCAACCTGAGGTGCACCAACGTTAGCCTCTACCTTGAACTCTCTTAAAAGACGATCAACAATAATCTCCAGGTGAAGCTCACCCATACCTGCAATAATAGTATCACCGGTTTCCTGATTTGTATAAGTCTTAAAGGTTGGATCTTCCTCAGCAAGCTTTGCAAGAGCAATACCCATCTTGTCACGACCTGCCTTAGTCTTAGGCTCGATAGCAACAGATATAACAGGATCAGGGAAGTTCATAGACTCAAGGATAACCTCGTTGTTTTCATCACAAAGGGTATCACCTGTTGTAGTAAGCTTAAGACCTACGGCAGCAGCAATATCACCTGCATATACCTTATCTATTTCCTTACGGTCGTTAGCGTGCATCTGAAGGATACGTCCGATACGCTCCCTCTTGCCCTTAGTTGAATTGTATACATAAGAACCTGACTCAAGTACACCTGAGTAAACTCTGAAGAATGCAAGCTTACCAACGAATGGATCGTTCATAATCTTGAATGCAAGAGCAGCAAATGGCTCATCATCAGATGAGTGCTTCTCAATAACAGTCTCCTCATCCCCTGGAAGATGACCCTTGATAGCCGGAATGTCTGTTGGAGCAGGCATATACTCAAGGATACCGTCAAGAAGCTTCTGAACACCCTTATTTCTGTAAGCGGAACCACAGAATACAGGTACTGCCTCACAAGCGATACAAGCCTTACGGAGAGCAGCCTTCATATCAGCAATCTCAAGATCGCCGTTTTCAAAGAACTTGTCCATAAGCTCCTCATCAGTCTCAGCGATAGCCTCAACCATCATTTCTCTGTATTCCTGTGCCTTGTCCAGCATATCAGCCGGGATGTCCTCTACAGTAATATCTGTACCGTTCTTATCATTGTAGATGTAAGCCTTCATCTCCATAAGGTCGATAAGACCTACAAAATCATCCTCAGCTCCGATAGGGATCTGAACTGCAATAGGATTAGCACCAAGTCTGTTTCTGAACTGATCCAAGCAGTTGTAGAAATCAGCACCCATGATATCCATCTTATTTACAAAACACATACGCGGTACGTGATATCTTTCAGCCTGACGCCAAACTGTTTCGGACTGTGGCTCAACACCGCCCTTTGCGTCAAATACAGCTACAGAACCATCAAGTACACGAAGGGAACGCTCAACCTCAACTGTGAAGTCAACGTGACCAGGTGTATCAATGATGTTGATACGATGCATAGGACCAGCATCAGGAAGTCCATGTCTTAACTGCCACTGAGTGGTAGTTGCAGCAGAAGTAATTGTAATACCTCTTTCCTGCTCCTGCTCCATCCAGTCCATCTGTGCAGTACCCTCATGGGTATCACCAATCTTATATGTCTTACCGGTGTAGTATAAGATACGCTCTGTAAGAGTTGTCTTACCTGCATCGATGTGCGCCATAATACCGATGTTTCTGGTCAATTCAAGCGGACACGCTCTGTCTGACACGATTATTCCTCCTTTTTGTTTAATTTTAATATATTATAAACGGAAAATTTCCTATCTGATAGCGAAAAAACAAAATCTTTACGCTGTTTGCTAAAAAACTTCGTACTTTACGCAGTGCTAAAGAACTTTGTCCTTTACGCAGTGCTAAAAAACTTCGTTTTTTACGCAGGTATTACCACTTATAGTGTGAGAATGCCTTGTTAGCCTCAGCCATCTTATGAGTCTCATCCTTCTTCTTAACAGCACCGCCTGTGTTGTTAATAGCGTCCATGATCTCATTAGCAAGGCGAACATCCATAGTCTTTTCGCTTCTTTTTCTGCTGTAGATAGTAAGCCATCTGAGGCCGAGAGCCTGACGTCTTTCAGGCTTGATCTCGATAGGTACCTGATAAGTAGCACCACCTACACGACGAGCCTTTACCTCAAGTACAGGCATAATGTTGTTTAAAGCTTCCTCAAAAGCTTCCAGGGCTGGCTTACCTGTCTTTTCCTCAACCTGAGCAAAAGCGGAATATACTATTTTCTGGGCTACGCCCTTCTTACCGTCAAGCATAATGGAATTTACGAGCTTAGTTACCACCTTGCTCTTATAAATTGGATCCGGTAATACTTCTCTCTTTGAAACATGACCTTTTCTTGGCACGATTCTTCCCTCCTTAATCATAATCTTATTAATTCATAGGTACTGTCGGCTTATATAAAGCCGTATTCACGCCCGTACTGCCAGGATCCGTAAACACGTTCATAAAACGCAATAACAGATTTTATATTGGTCGTACAAGCATTTTTAAAAAATTTAATTATTTCTTCTTTGCACGCTTTGCACCGTACTTACTGCGGCCCTGCTTTCTGTCAGCAACACCTGCGGTATCAAGAGTACCTCTGATAATGTGGTAACGTACACCAGGTACGTCCTTTACTCTACCGCCTCTTAAAAGTACAACGCTGTGCTCCTGAAGGTTGTGACCCTCACCTGGAATGTAAGCTGTAACCTCTATACCATTTGAAAGACGTACTCTGGCGATCTTTCTCATAGCTGAGTTAGGCTTCTTAGGTGTAGCAGTCTTAACAGAAGTACATACACCACGCTTCTGTGGTGAACTCTGATTTGTCTGCTTCTTCTTAAGAGTATTAAGACCCTTCTGGAGTGCAGGAGCAGTAGACTTTGAAACCTTGTTCTGTCTGCCGCTTCTTACTAACTGATTAAATGTTGGCATTAAGTTTGCACCTCCTGTTTTATAAAATTCTGCCATTGCGTTGGGCATAATCTGCCCACACAGCTAATTATTATAGCACTGCAAAAATCCAAAGTCAATATATTTTTGTGTAAAAAAATTTTAAACCTGATTGATGTTAGCCTATTTACAGCAGGCTTTACTTCAACTATAATTTATTGTATAGATCAATCTGTAAATACACCTGTTCTAAACCGATTTATTCGGGCTGCGCATATAGATATATAATAATGAAAGGATGAAGTCTATGTTAAAAACCCTGTATAAACAAATAGGGCAATACAAAAAAGTATCTGTCCTTACACCTGTCTTTACTGCCCTTGAGGTGCTCACAGAAATACTTATACCCTTTGTTACTGCCGCAATAATTGACTACGGCATAGAAGCAGACAATATCAAAAACGTTTACTTTTACGGCGGTATTATGATTATACTTGCCTTTTTCAGCCTTATATTCGGCGTAACGGCAGGCCGTCTTGCATCCACTGCTGCAACAGGCTTTGCGGCAAATCTACGTGAGGGAATGTATGCGAATATACAAAACTTTTCCTTCTCGAATATAGATAAATACAGTACTGCTGGACTTGTTACACGTATGACTACCGATGTTACAAACATACAGATGGCATACCAGATGTCAATGAGGATAGCTGTACGTGCACCCCTTATGCTGATATGCAGTATGGCAATGAGCTTTATAATAAACGCCAGATTAAGCCTTGTTTTTCTTGTGGTGCTGATATTCCTTGGTATTGTGTTGTTCAGTATTATGTACAGTGCAATGCCCATTTTTACCAGAGTATTTTCAAAGTATGATGATCTTAACTCTGCTGTTCAGGAAAACGTTTCAGGCATACGTGTTGTAAAGTCCTTTGTACGGGAAGACCATGAGGGGCAAAAATTCGGTAAAGCTGCCGAAACCCTTTGCCGACTTTTTATAAAGGCAGAGTCCCTTCGTGCCTTTAACAACCCTGTAATGATGTTTACCATATACGGCTGTATAATTGCCCTGTCCTGGCTGGGAGCACATTATATAGTAGTAGGAACCCTGACCACAGGAAACCTGACTTCCCTTTTCACCTATGTAATGAGCATGATGATGTCTCTTATGATGCTGTCCATGATATTTGTAATGATGTCCATGAGTCTTGCAAGTGGAAGGCGAATAGCACAGGTTCTGGAGGAAAAGTCGGACCTGGCTGAACCGGTCACAGGAGAAACCCTGTTAAAGGACGGAAGTATCGACTTTGAACATGTGAGTTTTGCCTATGACAAGGGCAGCGGAGAAAATGTACTTAAGGACATTAACCTGCATATCAACTCAGGTGAAACAATAGGCATTATAGGCGGTACAGGATGCGGTAAATCCAGTCTTGTAAACCTTATAAGCCGACTTTATGATGTAACTGAGGGCAAAGTATGTGTAGGGGGAAAGGATGTACGCTACTACAACAGTGAGACACTGCGAAGTCAGATAGCAGTTGTATTACAGAGGAATGTACTGTTTTCAGGAACCATACTTGACAATCTCCGATGGGGAAACGAAAATGCCACAGAAGAAGAATGTATAGAGGCATGTAAGCAGGCACAGGCTGACGACTTTATAAATCGTATGCCTGACAAATACAATACATATATAGAACAGGGAGGACGAAACGTATCAGGAGGACAAAAACAAAGACTGTGTATAGCCCGTGCACTCCTTAAGCATCCCAAAATATTGATACTTGATGACTCTACCAGTGCAGTAGATACCACAACCGATGCAAAAATAAGGGAAACCTTTGCCTCACATATTCCCAACACCACCAAACTGATAATATCTCAGCGTATCTCCTCTGTACAGGATGCAGACCGTATACTTGTAATGGAGGATGGCATGGTCAACGGTTTTGATACCCACGAAAATCTCCTTAAAAACAATGAAATATACAAGGAGATATACCAGGCACAGATGGAAAGTGGCGGAGATTTTGACCATAGCAACGATTGAGAAGGGAGAGAGGAAAATGAGAAACAGACAATTCCGCGGCGGAAAGCTTGGAAAAAATGAACTTATAGCCCTTAAAAGACTGATAGGCTACATATTAAAAAACTATAAACTTGCCTTTATAGCTGTAGTCATAGGGATAATGGTATCCGCCTTTGCCACCCTTTGCACTACTCTCTTTATGAAGAGTCTGATAGACGACTACATTATGCCTCTTACGGAGGCAGCAGTACCGGACTATGCACCCCTTGCAAAGGCACTTATTTCACTGTCCTGTGTCCTTGTTGTAGGTATAATATGTTCCTACGGATATAACCGTATTATGGTAAGCGTCAGTCAGGGCACCATGAAAAGACTGCGTATACAGCTTTTTACTCACATGGAGACCCTACCTATAAGTTACTTTGATACAAACGCCCATGGAGATATAATGTCAGTATATACAAACGATGTGGATACTTTGAGGCAGCTCATCAGCCAAAGTCTGCCCCAGCTTATAAACTCCTGTATTACGCTGGTGTCTACCTTTATAGGAATGATTACCCTTGACATTCCCCTGACCCTGGTATCGCTGATAATGGTAACTGTAATGATTTTCACCACCTCAAAACTGAGTGGTCTGTCAGCCAAATACTTTGTTGAACAGCAAAGGGATCTGGGTAAGGTAAACAGTTATATTGAGGAAATGATGGAAGGACAGAAGGTAGTTAAGGTATTCTGCCACGAGGAAAAAAGCCTTGCAGAGTTCAAAGAACTTAATGAAAGCCTCAGAAAAAGTGCCGAAAGTGCCAACAAAATTGCAAATATAACCATGCCTGTAAATGCTAACTTAGGCAATATCAGCTATGTCCTTTGTGCAGGAATAGGTGCCCTCCTTGCCCTTGGAGGAAATGACATACTTACCATAGGTACACTGGTTGCCTTTTTAAACCTTAACAAAAGTTTTACCCAGCCTATAACCCAGATAAGTCATCAGATAAACAGCGTGGTAATGGCTGCGGCAGGTGCAGAGCGTGTATTTAATATGATGGATGTTAAAAAGGAGGAAGATTCAGGCTATATAGAGCTTAAAGACAAAGGCAACTGTGAACGTGTATGGAAAAACACCAAGACAGATACCGAAACACCTATCAAAGGAGAAATAGTATTCAATAATGTGGATTTTGGTTATACAGAAAGACGAACCATACTGCATGAAATAAATCTCCATGCAAGACCCGGACAGAAGATTGCTTTGGTGGGCAGTACAGGTGCAGGAAAGACCACAATTACAAACCTTATAAACAGATTTTATGACATACAGTCAGGTGAGATACTCTATGACGGGGAAGACATAAGGAAAATAAAGAAGCCCGACCTGAGGCAAACCCTAGGTACAGTACTTCAGGATACCCATTTGTTTACAGGCACGGTTATGGAAAATATACGCTACGGCAGACTGGATGCAACAGATGATGAATGTATATCCGCCGCAAAACTGGCAAATGCCCATAGCTTTATAAAGCGACTTCCTGAGGGATATAACACAGTACTTTCAGGCAGTGACTCCGGCCTCAGTCAGGGACAGCAGCAGCTGCTTTCAATAGCAAGGGCTGCCGTTGCAAATCCTCCGGTACTTATACTTGATGAAGCAACTTCCTCCATTGATACCCGTACCGAAAGACTGGTACAGCAGGGTATGGATTCCCTTATGCACGGAAGGACTTCCTTTGTAATAGCCCACAGACTTTCCACTGTACGTAATGCTGACCTGATTATAGTATTGGAACACGGTCGTATAATAGAGCAGGGTAATCATGACGAACTTATAGGGAAAAAGGGACGATACTATCAGCTTTACACAGGAAATGCCATTGGCCAATAAGTTATGGCTTGATTAAAACAGGCTTTTGTTGTATACTTTTTTCAGATAACAGATACAGGCTAAGGAGGTCACCATGTCAAAACTGATAGCATCCCTCTTTGGAATGGAGGAATTTACCGGTATATTTGAGATAATATATAAAATCGGTCTATGTATAGTAATATTTATAATAGGTTCTCTGATAGTAAGGGTTGTACAAAAGGCTATAAAGCACTCCCTGCGCAGCGGCAGCCGTCTTAATCCGGGCAAAAACGCAACAATAAGCACTGTATGTTCCAGTATAGCAAAGTATATTATATATTTTCTGACCCTGTGTTATATTCTGACTGTATGGGGTGTAAGTCCTGCTTCGCTCCTTGCTGTAGGCGGTGTCGCCTCAGTGGCTGTCAGCCTTGGAGCCCAGGATATAATACAGGATATACTTGCAGGCATTTTTATACTGACGGAAGATCAGTTCGGTGTAGGGGACGTAGTTCGTATAGAAGGTTATTCAGGCACAGTTGAAAGTGTGGGAGTGCGTACCACAAGAATACGCAGTGCCGACGGTGACCTTTACATTATACCTAACGGTCAGATAAAGATAGTTTCCAATATGAGCAAAGGCTTTAATAGAGCAATAGTGGACATAGGCGTGTCCTATGATGAGGATATTGACAGTGTAATAGATCTTCTGGAAAAAGAGCTTGAAAAACTCTATACCCAGGGCACAATAAAGGGTATGATTTCAGTTCCCGAGGTACTAGGTGTGGAACAGCTTGCAGACAGCAGTGTTATTATACGTATAAAGGCAGACTGCTCCGTTGGTGACAACTGGAATGTTGAGCGACAATTAAGAAGACTTATCAAAAATACCTTTGACAGGGAGGGTATCGAGATACCCTATCCCCATAATGTGGTATATGTCAAGGAGAGCAAAGGAGAGTAATTTATGGATATAAAAGTGGGCGATACGTTATTAATGAAGAAAAAACACCCCTGCGGCTCCGACAAGTGGGAAGTACTTCGCATAGGAGCCGACTTCCGCATACAATGCTGTGGCTGTGGGCATCTTGTTATGCTGCCCAGAACCAAACTTGAAAAAAACATTAAAAAGATAATTTCACCTGAACAATAAAGACCTGCTGCCGAAGCTGTAAGCTTCGGCAGTTTTTTATATAATACAAGCAATAATAAAGGCAATCCCTCCCTGCAAAGCCTTACCTGATATGTATTTTTTTACAGACAGACCACTTGCCGTAATAAAGGCAGCAGACTGGGCATGTATGGAGAATCCTCCCCAGGCAGAAAGTCCACAGGCAACAGGCAGGCTGAAGGTGCCCTCTGACAAACGGCTCATGCCGTTTGTAATCTCCAGAATACCACATATTATACCCTTTGATACATTCTCATTAATACTGAAAACCCTTAAAGTCCTGACTATAATACCCATTAAGCCACTACCTGAAAGTATGGCACTTATAACGGAAAACAATGTAATAAAACCTCCTACCAGAGTAATTGAAGTTACAGCAGAGGATACGGAGGATGAAAAGGCATTAAAAATATTAATGTTTTTATCATATCCATACTTACAGCAGGTATCGGATTTTTTCCCCGAAAAAAATCCCATTCCAACACCCATTACCAAGGCGGAAAGATACTGAACCACAAGTATTTTAACTCCTGCGGCAGGTTGCCCCAACATTCCCTCCCCTACTGCACCCACAAGAAAAAGAGGACCCGTGTTGTTACAGAAAACAAGAAGTCTTTGTGCCTCGTTCCTTGTAAGCATATTTTGACTATACAAGTCACATACAGTCTTTGCCCCAAGTGGACAACCTGCCATAACTCCCGTCACTACAGCAAAGGCACCCTCACCCCTTACCCTGAACAACCATTCAGAAACAGGAGCAAGCACTCGCCCCAGCTTACGCGGAAATCCTGTGTAAATAAGCATTGAGGTAAAGACCATAAAGGGAAATAAGGACGGAAGAACATTATTATACCATTGAAGTAGACCATCCCTTGCTCCTGTCAAAATTTCTTTAGGAAATAAAAGCATTATTGCATTGAAAAAAAGCAGCATTATTGTTATAATAGATAAATAGAGATTTTTCATTATAAGGCAGATCCTTTGCTTTTATTTAAACCTATGAACTATCAAGAAATAATATGTGGGGGTAGTTGGCTGTGGCTGACAGAAGAAGCACGAGAAACAGAAATTCAAATACAAAGCGCCGCAGTACAAGCGCAAATGACAGGGTCATCTACTTCGACAGGGATGAGATGCTTGGAAAAAGGGATCCCAGACGCCGCAGTTCAGATACAAGAAACCCACGGCCAAGGAGGACCCAATCCACCCATTCCTCCTCTGAGCCTGTACATATGTACAGGGAGGCTCCTTCAAGGCAAAGGCATGTAAGTCAGCATCCTGGAGGAAGACGCAGTGATATATCCCGGCAACAGGTACGCAGACCCAGACCAGAGGCACATTATTTACCTGAAAAGCGAAAACGCAAGAGAAGAGGGCCCATATTCCCCTTTAATATAATAGGGCAGTTTATAAGTCTTAAATATGACACCGACGCCGTAGGAGAAAAGAGGGCAGTACGGGTAACTTCAAGACGTGCAAACAACAACGGTATGCTTATTGTAGTTGCGGTATTTTTCCTGCTGATACTGGTATATCTTGGCGGATATGCCATTAATATGTCAGGAAAGGATGAGATTACCTACGAAACGGTACAGATTGGCAGTGTTGAGTCTGCCAAAAGTGCCAACGGTATAATAGTACGTGCCGAAAAGGTATTTACCTCACCTGCCGCAGGTGCTGTGGAATACTCAGTTGCCGAAGACGAAAAGATAAGAAGCGGTACCGTGGTTTGCAGTATAAGTGATGCTCAGACAGTAGCACAGCTTCAGGCAGAACTTGATGCCATAAATGAAGATATATTAAAGATGCAGGAAAACAGAGAAGATCTTTCTGAACATACCGAGGAAGTTGCCAAAATAAATACCCGTGTTCAGACGTTGACTGACGAAAGCACCTTTGATTTTGTCAGCGGCAATATATCCGGATTATATAGCCTTAAGCAGAACATTGAAAAACAGATAGATACAAGAAATCAGCTGCTGCTGACAGAAAACAGCGGTGCCCTTTCGGATTTAGTCGGACAGCGGACAAACGAGCTTAATCAGATAAACGACAATATTACCACTGTTGCATCGGATGTTGGCGGAATAGTCAGCTACAATATTGACGGACTGGAGGCAACACTTACCCCCGATGTTCTTCCAAATCTTACCAAAGATCAGGTTGAGGAAGGCAGTTCAGCTGTATCCGGTTCCAGAACCAATGTTGCAGCGGGAGAAGCTGTATTTAAGGTGATTACCTCCAATATATGGTATATCGCCTCATATATGCCTGACAGCTATACAGAGGGCTGGGAAGTGGGCGACAGCATGGACATATATGTTCAGCATAACGGCAGTACTCAGAACCTGTCCGTTAAGATTAACAGTCTTACCCACGGTGACAAGGAAGCCTATGTTATATTTGAAAGTAATGAGTATATGTCCGACTATGTGTCTGAAAGATCTATAACCTTTGAGGTGGACAGACCTAAAGAAGGCTATAAGATACCTAATACCGCCATATCCCAGCAGACACTCCTTAAGGTTCCCATCGAATATGTAGATACCGACAACAGTATCTTATATAAGGTGACAGATGGAGGAACGAAAAGGACAGAAGTCACCATATCAGGCTATGACGACACAGGTAAATTTGCACTGATACCAATACAGATGGGATTAATCAATGTAGGTGACACCATCGGACTTAAGGATGGAGATACCACATGCGTTATCAGTGATGTTGTAACAGAGGACGGTGTATTTGTTGTTAATTCAGGAGTAACGGCCTTTACCAAAATAGACCTGACAGGCTCAGTTACTAACGGCAACTACACAGTTCTTGACGAAACAGCTAACCCTAACATCAGCATATATGACAGAATAGTGCAGGATGTGGCAAACGTACAGGAAAATCAAAATATCTATGAATAGGATGATGTAAATGAGTACAATAGGTAACAATTACTTAGAGGTCAAAAAAAGAGTTGAACAGGCTGCCATTAAATGTGGCAAAAATCCAGAGGATGTCACTCTTATTGCAGTAAGCAAAACAAAGGGTGTTGATGAAATAAAGCAGGCTGTAGAGGCCGGTGCACATATTCTGGGAGAAAACAAAGTTCAGGAAATACAGGCAAAGTATGATGCGCTGCCAGGAGTTGAATGGCATCTTATAGGACACCTGCAAACCAACAAGGTAAAGTACATTGTTGACAAGGTAAAAATGATACACTCCCTTGACAGTCTTAAGCTTGCACAGGAGATAAGCAAACGATGTACAGCTGCCGGCGTTACCATGGATGTACTGATAGAGGTTAATATCGGTGCTGAAGAAAGCAAAAGCGGAGTAAAGCCTGAAGAAGCAGAGGCCTTATGCCTTGAGGCGTCAAAGCTGCCTGGTATACATGTCAAAGGATTAATGACTGTGGCACCTATTGTCGAAAATCCTCAGGATGCAAGGGTTTATTTCAGAAAAATGAATAAATTATTTGTTGACATTAAGGCAAAAAACTATGATAATATAGATATGGTGTATCTTTCTATGGGTATGACCCATGACTTTGAAGTGGCTATAGAAGAAGGTGCCAATATGGTACGTGTAGGTACGGCTATATTCGGTGCACGAAACTATACCCTTTGAAATATTTAACAGCATACAAGTGCAAAGAGTAAAATTACTTCGGGAGGAAAATTTAAATGTCTAAGCTTGTAGATTACATGAAAAATCTTGTTTCATCCGCGCCATATGACGACGACGAATACGATGATGATGAGTATGTGGATGATGAATACTATGATGAACCTGCCCCACGAAAGAGCTTTGCTCCTGTTGCGGCGCCACGCAAATCCGCAGGTCACAAGGTGGTAAGTATAAATACAAACGTAAGTATGCAGGTATCAGTTGTATACCCTATGTCCATAGAGGATGCCGCTGAAGTTTGCAAAGACCTTAAAGACAGGAATACAGTGGTAGTAAATCTTGAAAAGACTGATGGTGATGTTGCCCAGAGAATAAGTGACTTCCTCTGCGGTGCAGGTTATGCCCTTGAGGGCACAATTCAGCCTATCTCCGATGAGATATTTATTATATGTCCTGCCAATGTTAAGCTCACTGGTGAATTCAAGCAGGAGCTTGCCGCTAACGGTATCAAGCTTCCCAGCGCTGCCATGTGGCATTAATGACCATAGGTGATTGATATGGTACTTAATATATATATCGCCTTAGGTTACCTGGCAAGATTTTTGGAATTAATGGTACTGGTCAGATGTATTCTTTCCTGGCTGCCCATTAACTTTAACAATCCTATTGTCAACTTTATTATGAGTGTTACAGAGCCCCTTATGGCTCCTATCAGAAAGCTTCTTTACAAATCACCCCTTGGTGGTCCCGGTATGATGCTTGATATATCACCTATTATTGTTTTGTTTATCATACAGGGAGTATATGCAATGCTTGGTATGATTTTGCTGGGGTAAGATATGCAAAACAGGACTGAACTTTTAAAAGGTATAAGGGATGAAGATGAACGTATCTTCTGTGCAAGGGGTCTGGACAGAGCCGACGTGGCCGCCAGGACATACGTGCCAAAGTTTTCGGACTTTGCTGACCCTTACAAAACTGCTCTGCTTCTTGATATGGTACATAAGCAGTATGGCTATGAGCTTAATGTAATAAGCTGGGGTGGTACTGAAGATGCCGAAAGAAGAATGACGGGCTTTTTTCCTGAATATACGGAAGCTGATACAAAGGAATTTCCAATTACCTGTGTTGAAATAAGGCATAATCCAAAATTTTCCAGAGAATTGACACACAGAGACTATCTGGGGTCAGTCCTTGGACTGGGAATAACAAGAGAAAAAACAGGAGATATTCTTATTCAGGACGGATGTGCCTATATATTTGCTGAAAAAGAGGTTGCCGAATACATAGCAGCAAACCTTGAATATGTTGGACATACTAAGGTAAAGACGGCACTTTCTGACAGCTACAGAGGGGAAAGCCCAAGGGGTATTGAAAAAAGAATAACTGTATCCTCCCTCAGACTTGATGCGGTGCTTTCCTCAGCCTTTAACCTTTCAAGGGGAAAGGTAAGTGACCTGATAAAGGGAGGCAAGGCTTTTATTAACTGGATACCTTCAGATAATGTTTCAAAGTCCGTTGCCCCCGGTGATATGCTTACACTCAGAGGAATAGGCAGGGTACGGCTTATTGAAACAGGTGGAATGACTAAAAGGGACAGACATTCCCTGACAGTTGAAATTTTTAAATAACGGTTTTTCTGCCGTTATTTTTTGCGCATAATACAGCGAAAAATGCTGTTAATTGACAGATTTTAAAAAGAAATGGAGAGATCAGATTGCTTACACCGGTAGATATCGAAAATGCAGAATTTAAAAGAGTTGCAAGGGGTAAGGGCTATGACTGTGACGAGGTAGATGATTTTCTTGACCTGGTAATAGTTGAGTTTGAAAAGCTCCTTAAGGAAAACACCCGACTCAATGACAAAATAGAAGTTATGTCCGAAGCTATTAAGCATTATAAGGATATGGAGGATACCCTTAAGGCATCTATAGTGAAGGGCGAAAAAACTGCCGAGGATACAAGGCAAAATGCCAAGACTGAGGCTGACCAGATAATAAATGAAGCAAAGCAGAAGGCAACCCAGATACTTGACAGAGCAAACAGTGAACAGTATAAAATTGAAATAGAAATAAACAGGGTAAAGGCTCAATATGAGGCACTTAGGGCTAAGCTTCGCACCCTCCTTAATTCAGAACTGGAGCTTTTGGAAAACTCTGCTGATGACTTTAAAATAACAGATACGGCATCTGCCGAATAATAAAAAGATGTTTATAACCCAATAAATAAAGAGGCTTCGGAATAATTCGAAGCCTCTTAGACTGTCCATAAAGCTTATAAACCGATTAATTTTAAATTAAATAAATATCTAGCTTGCATTTTCAGGTAACTTAAATCGTCGCAGACTTTAATTATAAGTCAAAATAGTGTAATTAGATGAGTAGAACCGACTTTTTATTGTAGATAAAAAGCTTTGAGCCTCAGGACGGGTTTTACCCCTTCAAGGGCCGATACTATTGCTTTGCAATACTGCTCGCCTATACTATACAACCGGAAGTATAGTTAGTGTTTCTTAAGGGATTTTAATTTCCTTGAAAAACGGTTCACTACTTTCACGATTTCAGCAAAAGCCACCCAAAGATCTGGGAAATACTTTGCGATGCAGAAGTGGCTACGTCATACCTCTGTTGCAAGAAATGATTACGCCGCAATGATGAATGCGAACATACCAAAGGTATGGCTTTCAGCTTTTGCTGAAAGTGCTTACAAGCAGTTCTTGCAAGCATGTCGACTTTTTCGACATCCAGAGAGGCTTCGAAAAATCCGAAGCCTCTTTTAGTATACAAAAACTGCCGTCGGAGACTTGCCCCGACGGCAGTAAATCTACTTTATTGATAACAAATCAAACTGATTTATTACTCTCCTCTTACCGCATAAATTGGTAATTCAAAGGAGTTATCAAGAGTATACTGCATAATGAATGATGCGTCATCTGCAGAAATACTACCATCAGCATTTACATCAGCAATAAGCATATAATCCTCTGGATATGCAGCCTCACATGGCATTACGTAAGCATTATCAAGAGTCTTCTGCATAATTACCGAACAGTCATCAGCTGTAACTAAACCGTCCATATTAACATCACCTGCAACACCAGGAGCTGGAGTAGGTTCTTCATCTGTTACAATATTAATTGTACGATCAATAACATCTACACCAAGGAGTTCGCTTCCAACTGCACCGTAGAAACCATTGTCTACAAGTGTAACTTTAAGACCTGTATTGCCGGCTGCCTTAACCTGGAACTCAATAGCAGCTATAGCACCGCTATTGCTTACTACTGTAAGACCATCCTGACCAACATAGTTGGCAATCTTAATCTTACCAAGCTGAGCAGCTGTCTTTGTACCATCTGCATTTACATCTGTAAAGTCAGGGTTAGATGCACTTGGTACATAGTTAATGCTCTGGTTAATGTTTTCAAGTGTATAAGCCTTTGTTCCGTCTGCAGTTGTTGCTGGATCAGCAGGATCAACTGCTGCTACAGCCTCAATAACATTAGGATCATAACTTACAAAGAATGTATAGTTATTGAATGCTGCATTGTTTTCAAGGCCAAGGGCATCAATATTAAATACTACCTTGTCGCCTACAGCAGCTTTTACATCACCATTAGGAGTAATATCAACACCTACAGTACCTGCAGGAACAACTACCTGAGTTGTAGTCTCTGTTGTTGTTTCAGTAGTTGTTTCAGTAGTTGTTTCTGTTGTAGCTACTGTTGTATCAGTTGTTACATCACCCTCAACTACTACTGTGTTAGGTATGGAAACACCTGTGATAACATCACCTGAACCTGGAGCTGCAAATAAACCGTTCTCTACAAGAACAATCTCAAGATCAGATGAACCTGCACCAACTACCTCAAAGTTAAGAGCTACAAGTGTACCGCTGTTTGTAGCAACTGTATTTACATCAAGATAGTTAGCAATCTTAATCTTACCAAGTTCAGCAGCTGTCTTTGTACCGTCTGCACTTACATCAGTATAATCACCATTTGATGCACTTGGAACATAAGCAATACTACTTTCTATAAGATCAGGAGCATAAACTACTGCACCATTTGCAAGTGAATAACCACTAAGGTCACCTGGGTCTGCTACAGATACAGCCTTAAGAACGCTTGGGTTATACTTAATAAAGAATGTGTAGTTGTTGTAGCCAGCTGTAGCTTCAACACCTGAAAGATCAATATTTACCTTTACTGTAGTACCAACAGCATCAGCTGCAAGTGTCTGAGAACCTGCATCTGAAGCAACGCCTTCTACAGAAGCACCGATATTAATAGTGCCTACAACAGGAGCAGTTGTTGTTGTTTCTGTAGGAGCCTCTGTTGTTGTTTCTACAGAAGCTACTGTTGTTGTCTCAGTAGGAGCTTCAGTAGTAGCCTCTGTTGGAGTTGTACTTCCGCCCTTTGCAATTATATCAACACCGTAAACAGGAGCATTTGTACCCTTACCTATGAAGTAGATAGTATCACCTGCTGCTACATCAGCAGTAAGTGTTGTATAGGTATCTGCAGTTACATTATTACGTCCGTCAATAGCTGAACATGTGCTGCCTGCTGTAACAGGACCTGCTGTAAGGTATACTTCCTTACCTGCACCAACCTTAACATCTACCTTAACGGTAATGTCTGTCTTAGCTGTAACGGAGAAAGCTACACGATAGTTTCCGGAAGAACCGTCAACATTAAGCTGTGTATTTGTACTTGTACTTACAAGGTTAGTTGTGTATGAGTTGTCACCAATGGTAACAGCACCCTCAGTGTTTGCAGTTATATCAAGATTCTGCATAGCTACGATTGAAGCATTTGCATCGTCATAAGCAGTTGCACCTGAAGCTATAGGAACACTTGGAATATAAGCATAGCTTCCTGAAGGAGCAGGAGCTTCGGTAGTTGCTTCTGTTGGAGCTTCAGTAGTTGCTTCTGTTGGAGCTTCGGTAGTTGCTTCTGTTGGAGCTTCAGTAGTTGCTTCTGTTGGAGCCTCTGTAGTAGTATCTGCAGGAGTATCACCACCGCTTACGATAGAAGCAGTATATACTCTTGCACCTCTTGCTGTATAACCTGCAGTAGAAACTATTTTATATGTACCGTCTGCCTGTATATCTACAGTACCTGTTGTTCTTCCGTTTGAAGAACCAACAACTGTCTGAGTAAAGATAGCAGAACCGCTTGCATCAACTACTGATACAGATGATTCATTTGTTGAGCCTGTACTTGAATAGTCAAACACAAGCTTGTCTCCTGCCTTTGCTTCAAAAACAAGAGCACCGCCTGCATCCTTTGCAAGTTCAACAGATGCAACGCCACCTGTTGATGAAGTTCTCTTCTGAACAGTACCCTCAACACTGAAGCCTGTTCCAGCGATTTCATCAGATGTAAGAGCTTCCTTATCTGCAGCTGCTGTTAATGCTGTAGCATCAAAGCCGTTTCCTGCAACTACAGGAGCCTCAGTTGTTGCTTCTGTAGGAGCCTCTGTTGTTGCTTCGGTTGGAGCCTCAGTTGTTGCTTCGGTTGGAGCTTCAGTAGTTGTTTCTACTGGTGTCTCTCCACCTTCTGCTGCAAATGTCATTCCGTAGAAATTAACTGCTGCATCAGGAGCAGCCACATAATATGTACCGGCTGCTGGAACTGTAAATACAGCAGGCTCATATACATATGTAGTTGCATCAACTATAGGACCGGATGTTGCACTTGCAAGTATTGTAGCAGCATCTGAACTATAGAAATTAATTGTTCTTGGATCAGCATTTGAACCTGTTACAAAGTAAACAGTAAGTGTACCTGCTGAAGGTGCTGTAACTGTAAAAGAACCTTCTCCACCAGGAGTACCCTTACCTCCTACCTGAAGTCTGTTGGAAAATGTTGCACCATCTGCGAATACCTTATCATTGGTAGTTACCTTTGACTTAGTACTAGCAGGAGTATAGCTGAACATTTCGCCAAGATCAGGGCTTGCAGTCAATGGATTTTCAAGAGCAAGATCATCTGCTGACCATGAGGTTGCAGTTGCATAAGCTTCTACAGTGCCTACCTGCTCATCCGCTGCATAGACAGGGCCTGCATAAGCGCTTGTTAAAAGCATTGCAGCTGTCAAAATGCTACTGATAATTCTTTTTGTAGATTTTTTCAAATTACTTCCTCCTTTTATAATAAATATTTTATCCCTCTGTGTAGCTGTCTTTGCCAATGCCCATAGCAACAGACATAACTCCCCATAGGATTTGTTATTATTATATAATAATTGAAATATTTTTGCAACATCCTACCAACGCATTAATCAAGTTTTTTTCATTTTTGGATAAATTGCACAAATTTAATTAATAAAAAATAGTCAATTATTCAAAAAGCCTGCCGATAAACCGACAGGCGTAAATTTGTCAAATTATAATCAAGGCTGCTTGCCGATATAAGCAAGGATACCGCCGTCTACGTAAAGTACGTGACCGTTTACAAAGTTAGAAGCCTCTGAAGCAAGGAACACTGCTGGACCTGCAAGGTCTGAAGCATCTCCCCATCTCTCAGCAGGAGTCTTTGCAATAATAAACTGGTCAAATGGATGTCTTGAACCGTCAGGCTGGATTTCTCTTAATGGAGCAGTCTGTGGAGTTGCAATGTAACCAGGTCCGATACCGTTACACTGGATGTTATACTTACCATACTCGGAACAGATGTTACGTGTAAGCATCTTAAGACCACCCTTAGCAGCTGCATAAGCAGAAACGGTTTCACGACCAAGCTCACTCATCATAGAGCAGATGTTTATAATCTTGCCGTGACCCTTCTTGATCATGCTTGGAATAACAGCCTTTGAAACAATGAAAGGAGCGTTAAGGTCAACGTCAATAACAGCACGGAAATCAGCTGCTGACATTTCAAGCATAGGGATACGCTTGATAATACCTGCATTGTTTACAAGGATGTCAATAACGCCTACTTCCTTCTCGATCTTAGCAACAAGCTCGTTTACAGCCTCCTCATTTGTTACGTCGCAAACATAGCCATGAGCATTGATGCCTGCTTCCTTATAAGCAGCAAGGCCCTTGTCAACAAGCTCCTGCTTGATGTCGTTAAAAACGATGGTTGCACCACAGGCAGCCATACCCTTGGCAATAGCAAAGCCTATACCATAGGATGCGCCTGTTACAAGAGCAATTTTGCCCTCTAATGAAAAGTTTACAGAATTATCCATTATTTAGACCTCCGTTATCATTATGTATTAAGCTTTTCTCAAAACTTACCTTTATCATAGCACAATTTTTTTTAAATGTCCATAGCACAATTTTTTTCTTTAGTAAAAAAGCAGATAATAAGTTTTATATTACCCTTAAATAATGTCTTTTGTCACAAAAAAAGGAAAAGGCCTGCCTTCTCCCCAGACTGTCAATCAACCTATAAAACGATGGACTTTTTGAATTAAATAAATATCTAGCCTGCATTTTTAGGTAACTTAAAGCGTCGCAGACTTTAATCCGCAGGACGGGCTTTGCCCGTTCGAGGGTATAGTGAGAGTTTCTCAAGGGGTTTTAATCCCCTTGAGGAACGGTTCACTACTTTCTATGGTGGGTATGTCAGTACCCCTACTGCAAGAAATGCTTGCGCCGCAAAGATTGATGCGGACATACCGAAGGTATGGCTTTCAGCTTTTGCTGAAAGTGCTGACAAGCATTTCTTGCAAGCGTGTCGACTTTTTCGACACGCTGAGCCTTGCATAGGAAAAATTTCTATGCAAGGCTTTTTATTATACAGCACCCTCTCCGCAATAATCCATTACACCCATATATATTGCCCATGCAATATGCTTACGGTACTCCTCATCAAGGAGTTTTGCCCTTTCCTCATCATTGGAAAGAAAGCCGCACTCCACTATTACCGAGGGAACAGAGCTGTTTTTCAGTATGTAATAACTGCCGTCTGCCTTTGCCATACGTGTATTACCTACATCAGCCACCTCTGCAAGACGCTTCTGTATGGCAACGGCAAGGGACTTGCCTGCCTCAGAATCCTTTTTATAAAACACCTGGGCACCGTGTACATCCTCACTGGGGAAGGAATTTTGATGAATACTGATAAATATATCCATATCCTCGGACTTTGCAAACTCTACCCTTTCCTTAAGGTCATTTCTTTTATCCTTTGACAATGCCTCATCCTCCAGCCTTGTAAGGGTAACATTTGCACCACCCTGACGCATATAGCCTGCAAGCAGCTCAGCTATGGCAATGTTAATATCCTTTTCCTCCGTACCGTCTGATGCAACCTTTCCAGGGTCATAACCTCCGTGACCTGCATCTATAATGATGTTTTTACTGTCAACAGGCATAGAGGCAGTTGAAGTATTTGAAAGATGCCATGAGTATATGACACCTATGACTATTAAAATTATGTATATAACAGCTATTCTTTTCATAACAAGCTCCGTGAAATCATCTATAATATATATATTCACAAAGGGCTGTCTTATTCAAAAAAAACAGGACTGTCTTCCCTAAGGGTCAACAGTCCCATTTTATATTTACCATATTCCCACTCTGTCTTCCTCCGACAGGTACATTCCGTCACCTTCATTAATATCAAAGGTATCATAAAACTCATCCATACACCTGAGTGTATAGTTAACACGCACATTTGACGGTGAATGGTTATCCCCTACCAGATAGGCAGCAAGAACCAGCCTGTTTGCACTTGACCTGAATATAGTGGCATAGCTTATAAAAAACTCCTCATAGTCAGGATCAGCATCCACCTTTTTAAGGGCATCAAGGGCGCAGCGCATTCCACCGATATCCGCTATATTTTCATCAAGTGTATACTCACCGTTAATTTCCATACCCGTTGCCACCTCGGCACCGTCGTAATAGTCAACTACCCTCTGGCTGAGTTTTTCAAAGGCTGAATAATCCTCTGGCTTCCACCAGTCATCATAATCGCCATTTTCATCAAACTTGGCACCGTTGGTATCAAAGGCATGGCTTATTTCATGACCTATAATACAGCCAAGGGCACCATAGTTCCAGGAGTCACTTGCCTCCAGACTGAATACAGGCTCATTAAGTATACCCGCCGGCAGTACAAAGGTATTTGACATGGGGTAATAGGAGGCATTTACCAGATAAGGAGAAAAGTCTATCTCGTCAAAATCCATATCTCCCTGGGAAAGGGCAGCCGTAAGCTTATCATTTTCCCTGAAGATAGCATATACATTATCAATATAGGTACCTCCCTCCGCTATGCCCTTTATATCAATTTCATCCAGAGGGTCTGCGGCCCCCTCCTTCATACCGATTATAATATCCATATTGTCAAGCTTTTTGACTGCCTCTGCCTTTGTTTCCTCACTAAGCCAGTCCTGCTGTGATATTCTTGACTTATAAACATCTATAATGGATTGAGCTATATTCCTGACTGCCTCCTCCTTTTCAGGGGTCATATTATTTTCATAATATATCCTGCCAAGGAATGATGACATAACCGTAGCTGTAGTATTAAAGGCATCGGAGGTGATATCCGTCTGGGGATCATAACCGTTTACCAGTTCCGTAAGGTCATCATAGGCTTCCATAAAGTCACTGCCCAGCATAGTTGAATAAATTGCAAGGAGAGAAATCTCCGAAAGGTTCTTTAAAAGCTGTGTATGCTTACCGTCAAAAAGTGCGGCATAATACTTAAGGGCATCAGGGTCTGCTACCACTATATCACCGCTGACATCAATACCATGAAGATCCGCTATAGCCTGGAGATCCAGAGTTCCGAAAAGGCTCTGAAGCTCATCTAATGTGTAGTAGTTATAGGCATCCTCTATATCGGTATATTCATCCTCAGCCCTTGTATGTTTAGCAAGCTCCACCTCAAAGTCCAGTACGGAATTTGCCTTTTCAAGGGCGGTTTTTTCGTCATTGCCTCCAAGAGTAAAGAAGGTCACCAGAACGTCCCTGTAGGCATCAAGTCTGTCCTTATCTGTATATTCATCCTTTTGCAGGGTAATGCTGTAGGAGTCCAGTACAGGAAGATAACGGCTGCTGTCTGCATAGTCCACAGCCATAGAGTAGCCTGCAAGAATATCAATGGTAGTTTCCTTCGCCATATTAAGGGCAAAGGTCATAAGCTCCTTATCGGTATCAACTGCCCTCAGCTTTTCAAGGTAAGGCATAATAGGTTCTGCTCCAAGCTCATTCCTTGTTTCCTCATCGGCAGCAGTAAGATAAAAGTCCCTTATTTTCTGTTGAGGACTGCCCTCAGGCTGTTCCTGTGCCACTATGTCTGAAAGCATATCCACCAGCTCATAGCCTATTACATCATTCATATCCTGAAAAACGGAGGCTTCGGAAAGACCGGGAGCTATCTCTCCATCCCGCAGAAAGTCATAGTTAATATATGAATAAAAATCATCCTTATAATTTGTACCAAAAAGCCTGTACATTCTGGCAAACATGGTATCAGCATAGTCATCATCAATATACTCATTGCTGCCCAGTTCACCTGATGGCTCACTGAGAACCCCTGCCTGAGAAAGCCGTGAAATATCACCTGTTGACCACTGGGGCAGGTCAGTATAATCCGCCTCCTGAGGAGCCGTCCTGAGAAGATCACCACTCAGAGCCGGAAGAGTGCCAAAGGCACGGCTTATCATTGCAAGTGCCTCGACCTTTGTAATAGGGGCATTTGAGGTATCGTAGCTACCGTTACCCTTAAAGAAATCCCCTATCTCAACCCCTTCATTATAATCCTGTGCCGCTGTAAGGAGTTTTTGGGCAAACTCCCCCTTTGTAAGTTCTTCCCCTGCATAGGCAGGTATAAAAGAAGCGGTTGAAACAACCGCTGTTAAAAGCAAAGCTATAAATTTTTTCATATCAAACTCCTTTAAACTAAGGCGACATTGCCCTGATCTGTTCTACCGCCTCACTGCATTGGGGGTAGTTGTCATATATATCGTATGCAGCCTCTCTGAAAAGATTCATCTCATCCTCATCTGGCTGAATAAGGGTTACCCCCTTATCCTCTAAAGTAGGCATAATCTCCGCCAGGGACTCATCCCAGAAAGAGCGGGAAACCCTTTCAGTTTCAAGAGCACACTTTTTAAGTATGTTATAGTCCTCCTCACCAAGCTTATCCTTTAAATCAGAACAGGCTATAATAAGGGAAGGAGCATAACTATGATAATTAAGGGTATAATAGGGTGCAACCACATCATTTGCAAAGAAGTCATAGGAAATAATATCATTTTCCGCACCGTCTATACTGCCATCTGCAACGGATGTATACACCGACGACAGATCCACGGTGGTTATCTTTGCACCATAGGAACGGAGAAGATCCGTCATAACATCAGAAATAGGGATTCTGTAGGTCTTACCCTCCATATCCTCCGGGGAATGAACAGGCTCATCGGAATAAAAACAGCGGGCACCGTTTTCCACCCAGGCAAGCCCCTCATATCCCTCTGTATCGGCAAGGAGTTGTCTGCCATAATCGGAGGTGACATAAGCCCACATATGTTCCCTGCTGTCAAAGACATATGGCAGGGTAATTGAAATGAATTGAGGGCTGTACTCTGACAGTGTAACGGAACTGACACGTGCCAGATCCAGCTCACCGTTACGTACCTGGGCAATAGCCGAGTTTTCCGAGCCCTCTTCCCCTGCTGCAATTACCTTTATATTAACCCTTCCTTCAGTGGCTGAATATACCCTGTCACTAAAGTCCATCATTGCCTGTGTAACGGGATGACCTGCCACATGGGTTTCAGCAAGGGTAAGCTGTACCTGTTGTACCTGTGGTTCAGGCTGTGTCTGGGTACAGGCAGTAAGGAATAAAACGGGGAAAAGAATCTTAAGTCTTTTAAGCAAATCCTTCAAAAGAGCTACCCCCTTTAGGTTCTCTTTCTATAAACAAAAAGCATAAGAAGCAAAACAATAAAAAAGAAAAATACTATAAGTGTCGCCCTTATATCCTGTATGGCAATAAGCACCGCTATAACGGCACTGACTGCACTTAGACCGTAAAGGATAATAACTGCCTGCTTGTTGCTGTAGCCTGCATCCACCAGTCTGTGGTGAAGATGACCCCTGTCTGCCATCATAATGGGCTTGTGATTAACAGCCCTCCTTATCATTGCAAAAAGGGTATCACATATAGGCAGGGCCATAGCAAGGACCGCCAGGACTATGGAGAGTATGGCATAGCTCTTGAATACGCCCATACAGGAGCATACTGCCAGTACGTAGCCCAGGAAGGTTGAGCCTGTATCACCCATATACACTTCAGCAGGGCTGAAGTTACGTGGAAGAAAGCCAAGGCATGAGCCTGCCAGGGTAGCTGTAAGCACAACTGCAAGCTCACTGCCTGATACTATGCAAAGTACCATAAGGCAGATAGAGGCTATACTTGTAACTCCCGCTGCCAGACCGTCCAGGCCGTCAATAAGGTTAACTGCATTTATAAGCCCCACTATCCAAATAACGGTAATAACCGAGGAAAAGGGCTTGATGTACTGCCACATAGGCCACATGATAAAGTCTATCTTTGTACCTGTGACAACTACTATAATACCCACAAGTATCTGTACTGCAAACTTGAACTTAGGTCCCAGCTCATACACATCATCAAGCATACCCACTGCCACAATAATAACCGCACCTACAAGAAAACCTATAAAGGGCAGGGTGCGAAGTCCCTCCACAAAGGGTGTCAGCAGCAGTACGGAGCACATAAAGCCAAGGACTATGGCAAGTCCGCCCATACGGGGTACAGGCTCCTTGTTCATACCCCTTGCACGGGGAAAGTCCACTGCATGAAACCTGATTGCAAGGCTCCTTGCAAAGGGTGTGGTAAGCAGTGCAACAGCAAAGGCAATAGCAAAGGCCGCCATATATAATAACCAGTTGTGTGCCATAAGTGTAACCTCCGCTTCAGGCACAGGGCAAAGCCTGCTTTATTTTGTACCGAATATCCTGTCGCCGGCGTCGCCTAAACCGGGAACAATATAGCCCTCATCATTGAGAACCCTGTCAAGTGCAGCTGTATAAACATCCACATCGGGATGATCTGCCTGGATACGCTTTACACCCTCAGGTGTAGCAATAAGGCAGATATACTTGATATTTTTAAAGCCCCTCTCCTTAATGAACTGAATTGCAGCAGAGGCAGAACCACCTGTTGCAAGCATTGGATCAAGGACTATTATTTCCATATTTTCATCGCTCTTAGGGAGCTTACAGAAGTATTCAATAGGCTGGAAGGTAGCGGGGTCTCTGTAAAGACCGATATGACCCACCTTTGCATTTGGTATAAGCTTGATAATGGCATCCACCATACCTATACCTGCACGAAGGATAGGCACCAGACCTATCTCACTTTCAAGGACATTACAGTCCGCTGTACCAAGGGGAGTTTCCACCTTAGCCTGCTTAAGGGGCAGTGACTTTGTAGCCTCATAGCATATAAGGGATGCAACCTCACCTACAACCTCACGAAACTCTTTACTGTTGGTATTTTTGTTCCTGAGCAGAGCCATTTTGTTCTGCACAAGGGGATGGTCAATAATATACAAGTTGCTCATAAAAATCACTCCTCCTCTATCATTCTGATACGTCTTAAATGTCTTTCATCACCTGAAAAATCCGTTCCAAGCCATGCCTTGACAACCTCAATGGCAGGACCTGGACCGATAACCCTGCCGCCCATAGCAAGGATATTGGAGTCGTTATGCTCTCTTGTTGCCTTGGCGGAAAATACATCATGGCAGAGGGCACAGCGTATGCCCTTTACCTTATTTGCCGCTATGGATATGCCTATGCCTGTACCACAGATAAGTATGCCCTTTTCGCACTCACCTGATGCCACTGCATTGGCCACCAGCTTGGCATACACGGGATAGTCAACGGAATCACTTGTGTATGTACCGAAATCCTTATATTCTATCCCCTCTTTTTTAAGATAATCAATAATTACATTTTTCAAATCAAGACCGCCATGGTCGCATCCAAGACCTATCATAACTATCACTCCTGTATATCTATGGCATTGATACAGCCATATATTTTTTCAAAACAAGCCTCATACTCCTCTTTACCCAGCATATAGGGGTCGGGAATATCTCCATCCTTACCTGCATACTCACAGAGGGTATGAACCTTATAACCGAATTGGGGAAGGGCATCTGTTATAATGCTCCTGTGCTGACCTGTCATGGTAAGCACCAGGTCCGCCTCTGCCACCTCATTGGCAGTAAGACCTGCTGATATATGGTCATCTCCCTCAAAGCCATGTTCCTTAAGAACCTGAGCCGCATTGGCACTTATATGTGCGCCACCCGGACCAAGGCCTCTGGAAATAACCTGTGCCTTACCCTCCCACAGCTTCTTTGCTATTGCCTCAGCCATGGGACTTCTACAGGTATTGCCTGTACATACAAAAATTACCTTCTTCATTTTATATCATGCTCCAATCATATTACAGCACAACAATGTCATATCCTGCCGCCTTTTTCAACCTGTTCATAATAGCCATCCCCAGCTCGTCCTCGTCAAAGTATTCCACATATACCCGTTCAAAGCCAAGGTAGTCACACTTACGCAGCATTTTAAAAAGGTTGGCGGCTATTGTTTCGGGATGATCCCTGTCGCCGATAATAAGGACATTATGTCCACTGTAGCTGTCCTTAGTCTGGACAGTAGCTATAATGCCCACATTACAGCCCTCTGCCTTGCCCTTGTCAGCCTGTTCAATTATATATTTTTCCACCATATCAAGACTGCCCTTGACTATGGTAATATGTGCCTTAGGGGAATAGTGGGTATATTTCATACCAGGAGCCTTTGGCTTTTCCCCCTCCTTAAGGGCGGAAACAACAGCCTTGTCAACTGTCATATCACCGATAAGCTCCTTCATCATACCAAGGGTAACTGCCCCAGGTCTTAAAAGACATGGAGGCTCACAGGTAGTATCCACTATAGTGGACTCAAGCCCGAACTCACAGCTGCCTCCATCAATTATCATATCTATCCTGCCTGTCATATCATAGGCAACATGGGATGCCCTTGTAGGGCTGGGTTTTCCTGAAGTGTTGGCACTGGGTGCTGCTATAGGCACACCGCAGGCGGAAATAAACTCCTTTGCCACCTTATTTTCGGGAAATCTTATGGCAACTGTATCCAGTCCCCCCGATGTTTCCGAGGGAATGATAGGCTTCTTTTTAAATATAAGGGTAAGGGGTCCCGGCCAAAAAGCGTCCATAAGAGCCTTTGCCTTTGGGGATACCTCCTCCACCAGTGGATAAAGCTCATCTATATGGGATATATGGACAATAAGGGGATTATCCGATGGTCGTCCCTTAGCCGCATATATCTTCTTTGCCGCCTCTCCGTCAAGGGCATTGCCCCCAAGACCGTAAACGGTTTCTGTCGGAAAAGCCACAAGGCCGCCGTTTTTTATTATATCAGCAGCCTTAGCTATTATATCTTTATTTAATGTAGGATTTTCCGGATCAACCTTAGCTATAAAAGTATCCAAAATCACTTCGCCCCACAGCAATGCTTATACTTCTTACCGCTGCCGCAAGGACATGGATCATTTCTGCCCACCTTATGCTCCTTAACGATAGTGGTTGACTTTTTCTGCTCCTTATAAAGGTTCTTAAGCTCCTCCTCGCTGAAGATATTGCTCCACTGAGGAAGGCTGTAAAGATGATCTGCCTTATACTCAACCATCTTCTTGTAAAGATCAGCAAAGTCGATCTTGATAGTTACTTCTGTATCCTCATCCATCTTTTCAAGATCAATCTGAGGATCCTGGGTATCATTGATACCGTCCACAAAGCCAAGGATATATACAGGGTTCATATTGAACTTTTCTGCAAGCTCCTTAACGGTACCCTTAAGCTCTGTAACCTTTTCTGTAAGGATATACTCGTATATCTTCTGCTCCTTTGGAAGGTAGTCATTCCAGAGTCTGTCATTAATCCTGCCGTCACGATTGTACGCAGTGCCGAACCACTGCTCATATAAAGTAGCCATTACGCTAACCTCCTATATATACTATATCTTATTTATTTTACACTAAAACAGGCAGCTTGTCCAGCATAAATTAAGCGTTCCCTATATAACCTGTGCAAGGTGCAGAAGCTCCTCAACTGAGCCTGCTCCCAATATTCTGATACCCTTGACACGGGATGCCTCCTTAAGGTTTGCCTTAGGAAGGATACAGCTTGTAAAGCCCAGCTTTGCAGCCTCACTTACACGCTTTTGTGCCATAGCCACTGCCCTCAGCTCACCGGTAAGACCAACTTCACCAAAGGCTATAAGCCCCTTATCCACAGGTCTGCCTGTATGTGCAGAGGTAATTGCAAGCATCACTGCCGCATCCAGGGAAGGCTCAGCTATCCTTATGCCTCCCGTCAGGTTTACATACACATCATAACTGGCAAGCTGAATATTTGCTCTCTTTTCCAATACGGCTATAAGGAGTACCACCCTGTTATAGTCCATACCCGTTGCCATACGGCGGGGTATACCAAAGCTTGTATAGCTTACAAGGGACTGAACCTCTATAAGCAAAGGCCGTGTACCCTCCATACTACAGGTAACAACAGAGCCTGCCACACCCTCTGCCCTGCCTGTAAGCATAAACTCCGAGGGATTGTCTATCTCTGTAAGGCCACAGTCACCCATTTCAAATACGCCAATTTCATTGGTACTGCCGAAACGGTTTTTAACTGCACGGAGTATCCTGTAGCTGGCACGCTTGTCACCTTCAAAGTACAGCACCGTATCCACCATGTGCTCAAGCATACGGGGACCTGCAAGGGCGCCCTCCTTGGTAACATGACCTACTATAATAACGGAAATATTGTTTCTTTTGCCTATGTGCATAATACGGGAGGTAGTTTCCCTTACCTGGGATACGGAGCCCGGTGCAGAGGGAATATCCTCAATAAACATTGTCTGTATTGAATCAATAATAACAAGGTCGGGCTTTTCCGCAGCAATAACAGCCTCTATAATGTTAAAGCTTGTTTCAGCAAGGATTGAAAGGCTGTGACCTGTTACCGAAAGCCTGTCCGCCCTGAGCTTTATCTGCTGAGGGCTTTCCTCTCCCGATACGTACAGCACCCTTTTACCGTTATCCCCAAGACTGCTGCATATCTGCAAAAGCAGTGTGGACTTACCTATACCCGGGTCACCCCCCACAAGAATAAGGGAGCCCTGGACTATGCCGCCACCCAAAACCCTGTCAAGTTCCGGCATACCTGTAGAGGTACGTTCCTCCTCCAGCGCCCTGATGGAGTCAAGGTTCTG
Organism: uncultured Eubacteriales bacterium; assembly: GCA_949293325.1. Taxonomy (GTDB): domain Bacteria; phylum Bacillota; class Clostridia; order Lachnospirales; family CAG-274; genus CALWRD01. The sequence goes on from CASFCZ010000058.1 coordinate 29,217, forward strand.
GGGCTTAACAGCCCTTTCAAGGGAGGGTGCATTTTTCCCACGGGAGGAGGGAACCTCTATCTCCTCCTCAAAGGTGGAAAAACCACCGCAGTCGGGACACTTTCCAAGCCATTTTGCAGTTTCGTAGCCGCATTGGTTACAAATATATTTTGTCTTGATTTTAGCCATAATATTTATGCTTAATGTTTTTCTATCCTTACACTCTTAGGTGTGGAGTCAAGCTCCGCACTGAAATTGATTTTTCCTGCTATATTTGTCTTGATCTTACCCAGATTAACTTCCTCTACATAAATGGTATACTCTGTTTCGCTTTCCATTTCAAGGGTGATCTGAGTATCGCCCTTTCCTTCTATATCAAAAGTGGTACAGCCTTCCTCCAGTTTTAAATTATGTACGGCTGCCCCCGGTACTGTTTCAATAAGCAGTTTTGAGTTTTTCTCAAGTCTTGTTGCCTCTTTATATGTCCTGAGTGTGTAGAGATCTCCGCCTACCTTATAGTCGTTAACCTTCTGCTTTACATCAGTCTCATAATTACCAAAACTGATTGTACCGTTGCTTTCCACTCTTATATTTTCATTAATAACTGCCATTTTTTCTTCCTCCTATAATAATTGCAGGTGGCTTCCTGCCTAAGCAATCTTTTAATGATGCCGTCTGCCTTTATTATAACAAAATCCATTAAATTTGTATAGCTAAAAATTATTAAAATATCGTTACTTTCTACATAATTACCCATATATATACAAACATTTTTTTATAACAAGAATAAGCCGCCATAAAGGTCAGATTTATTTCACCACTCCGGCAGCTTACAAACACCTGTTATTTACTTGTATTTATTACTCAGGCAATTACAAATTACCGATCCATTCTTCCACCTTGTTGCGTGAAGCGGCAGCATCTGCACCATGGACGGAAAGGCCTCTTTCCACCTCTGCACCTGTGCAGATATTTTTCAAATCCCTTTCGCTGTTGCCCATACCGCTTCCCTCATTGGTACAAAAGGGAATAATACGTTTGCCCCTTAAGTCACAGTGTTCCAGAAATGTAAACATAACCATAGGCATTGTGCCGCACCAGTTGGGATAGCCCACAAATATTGTATCATAACCACTTATATCATCGGGGTAAGCCCTTACCTGTGGCCGTGCATTGCTTTGGAACTCAGCCTTTGCCTCCTCAACACAATCGTAATAGCTGTCGGCATAGGGGGTAACTCTCTCAACTTCAAAGAGATCTCCTCCTGTTATATCTCCTATCATTTCCGCAACAATTTCCGTATTGCCCTTTGGCAGATACCTGATACTGCCGTTACAGTAATTTTCTCCCTTACGAGAAAAATAAACTACCAGGGTTTTATCCATTATAATCAACTCCCTTCATATTTATATTTTTAAGCTCCCGCCATGGGAAAGAAATATATTCCACTTAACTATATACGGCCGGTTATAAAAAAAGTCCGACATACTTACGTACATCGGACTTAAATAGTCAATAATCTGACATTGATTACCCTTACCCAGGGTTATACGCCCCGGTCAGCAAAGGAGTAATCCCAAGGCAGAGGCTTTTATGCCCTGTCTTAGCTGAACTGCATAGTATAATAAATTACTTAAGTGTAACCTTAGCGCCAACTTCCTCAAGCTTAGCCTTGCAGTTATCAGCGTCATCCTTAGCAGCAGCTTCCTTGATGATCTTAGGAGCACCATCAACAAGCTCCTTAGCTTCCTTAAGACCAAGACCTGTAAGCTCTCTTACAACCTTGATAACCTTAATCTTCTCAGCGCCTACCTCAGTAAGCTCAACATCGAACTCAGTCTTCTCCTCGCCTGCATCAGCAGCACCAGCAGCAACCATAACGCCTGCAGCAGCAGATACGCCGAATTCTTCCTCAGCAGCCTTTACAAGGTCGTTAAGCTCTAAAACAGTAAGCTCTTTAACAGCTGCGATAATTTCTTCAATAGATAACTTAGCCATTTTTAATTTCCTCCGTATTATAATTATTTTAAATGATTAAATATTTCGGTTTAGCACCAATTAAGCCTGAGCCTCTGGTTCCTTTTCTGCAACAGCCTTGATAACACGTGCGAAAGAAGCCATAGGTGACTTGAAGCTGCCAAGCAGCTTTGAGAGAAGAACCTCTCTTGAAGGGATGTCTGCAACAGCTGCCATACCCTTTGCATCGTAGCAAACGCCGTCAATAACGCCTGCCTTGAACTCAAGCTGCTTTGCATCCTTCATAAACTTATTCATAATGCCTGCAGCAACTGTTGGATCCTCGTAGCAGATAGCAATAGCGCTTGGTCCCTCGAAGTAGTCCTTAAGACCCTCGAACTGAGTACCCTCAACAGCAAAGTTCATCATAGTGTTCTTGTAAACCTTATAGTCAACGCCTGCTTCTCTGAGCTTCTTACGGAGAGCTGTATCCTGCTCAACGGTAAGACCTCTGGCATCAACAAGTACAGCGGAAGTAGCCTTCTCAAGCTTTTCCTTGATCTCGTTTACAATGACCTGCTTTTGTTCAACCTTAGCCAAAACTAACACCTCCTGTATTAAAGATGAATAGCCGTATAAAAAAACTCCCTGCCGATGACAGGGAGATAAATACAAAGTAATTGTATCCTCGGTAGGTTGTATACGTTACGCTCAAAGGCACCTACTGTCTACGGCACAATGGGTATTATAACAAAGGTAAATAGGCTTGTCAAGACTTTTTTTATCATTATTCAAATTTTCTGTCATAGAGCAGTGCCGCTATAAGCACCACAAAGCAGGAGCCTGCATTATGTACCAATGCACCTGTAGTGGGATTAAGGAGTTGTGCAAGGGAGAGGATAATAGCAATAAAATTAATGCACATTGACAGGGAAATACTAAATTTAATTGTCCTGACTGTTGCATCTGACAGCCTCTTAAGGTATGGAATCTTTGAAATATCGTCACTCATTAATGCAATATCCGCCGCCTCTATGGCAATGTCACTGCCCATGCTGCCCATAGCAACACTTACATCCGCCGTTTTAAGGGCAGGGGCATCATTTATTCCGTCACCTATCATGCACACAACATGATTTTCCTCCTGCAATCTCTTTATATTCCGCACCTTTTCCTCCGGCAGCAGCTCCGCCTCCAGGTGTGTTATTCCCACCTGATGTGCAAAATATTCGGCGGTCTTTTCGTTGTCCCCAGTCAGCAGCAGGGTGCTTGTGTCCATGGACTTAAGACGGCTGACCATATCCGCCGCCTCCCGTCGAAGCACATCCGACAGGGCAATTACACCTATCACCCCTCCCTCTTCCTCTGAACCCATACGGGCAATCAGCACAGATGCCTTTCCCTGACTGCGTAAAGTCTCCAGGGTGCTCTGAAGGTTATCATTTATGGTAATACCATTTTCTTCAATAAATTTTTCACTGCCGCATAGAAGCTTATACCCCCTAACCTCCCCATAAATACCCCTGCCCGGGGTCATTTTAAATACATCAGTATCCGAAAGGGTAAGTCCCTCACTTTTTCCCTTGTCAGTTATTGCCTTACCCAGGGGATGCTCACTTTTTGCCTCAGCAGAGGCGGCAAGGGAAAGGAGTTCCTCTCTGCTGATGTCCCTGTCAAAGGAAATAATGTCACTGACCTCCAGCCTGCCGTAAGTAAGAGTACCCGTTTTATCAAAGGCAACGGTATCAACCTTGCCCATTTTCTCAAGGGCCTCACCTGATTTGATAATTACCCCGTGCTTAGTTGCCTGACCTATTGCCGCCATTACAGCTGTAGGGGTGGCAAGGACAAGGGCACAGGGACAGAACACCACAAGTACCGTAACGGCAGTTACTATATTGCCTGTAAATATGTACGCCGCCACTGCAATCATCAGTGCAACAGGTACAAGATAACTTGCACATTTATCGGCAATTCGCTGCATGGGCGCCTGTCTGTCCTCTGCCTCCTGCACCATACGTATGAGCTTTCCCAGGGAACTGTTTTCCCCAACCTTTGTGGCGGATATGTCTATTGAGCCAAAGCAGTTAAGGGTACCGCTGTAAACCTCATCACCAATCTCCTTATCAACAGGCAGGGACTCCCCTGTCATTACAGACTGGTCAACGGAGGTTGCTCCCGACAGGATTTTTCCGTCTACGGGAATGGTTTCTCCCGGAAGAATACGAAGTATATCCCCCTCACATATTTTATCAACGGGTATCATTTCCTCCCTGCCCTCTGTAATTTTCCTGCCCATTTCAGGCACAAGACTGATAAGCTTTTTAAGTCCCTTTTTAGCCCTGTTGGCAGTTGCATCCTCTAAAATAGCACCTATCGCCATAATAAATGCCACTTCCCCCGCTGCAAACAAGTCACCTATGGCAATAGCCGCAATCATGGCTATTGAAATAAGCAGTGCAGAGGAAATTTTGCTTATGCCCCTGTTATGTATTATCCGCCACAGAGCCAGGTATAAAAGGGGCAATCCGCTTATTATAACGCTGACCCAAGCCGGATCAAAGGGCAGTAAATCAAAGTATACCATATCCGTCTTTCCCGAAAGATGGGGTATGAGATCAAGTAAAAGGAAAATTCCCGATACAATAGTCATGGGCAGCCCCGCCAGAATATCAATTATCTTTTTAACCATATGCCTTCCTCCCATTGTCCGTATTGACAAAATTATATTTTTTCCATACAATAAATTTATTAACAAACACATTGTTTGCTTTTATTCTATGTGCCTGAAATAATAATTACAAGGTATAATTTACAGACTTTGTTTAAAAGGGAACATTTTACCTGATTTGTATGGAGGGAGTATTATGGACAGAAGACAGAGGAGAACCAGAACCGCTATTTTTAAAGCATTTTCGGAACTGCTGTCAGAAAAAAGCTACAGCAAAATAACCGTACAGGAGATAATAGACAGGGCAGATGTGGGACGCACCACCTTCTACAGTCATTTTGAAACCAAGGACGAACTGCTTAAGGAGCTGTGCAGGGAGTTATTCGGTCATATCATTTCAACTGCAATGGACTACACCCATACCCACGGCGTACAACATCACGGTTCTGTATATTGGCATCTGCTGAGCCATTTAAAGGAGAATGACCTGAATATCCTGGGACTGCTGTCAGGAGAAAGCAGTGAAATATTTCTCCGGTATTTTAAGGACAGTTTAAACCATCTGACGGAAAACCACTTCAGGGCGGAAATATCAGATTCCCCTCTGCCGGGGGACTTTTTGATTAATCACATATCCGGCAGCTTTGTTGAAATGGTGCTGTGGTGGATCAAAGGCAGAATGAAACAGACACCCGAGGAGCTGGACAAATATTTTGAAGGAGTAATTTTACCCATATTTGACAGATAAAAAAATACCCTTTGCCAGGAAAACATCTTCCGAAGCAAAGGGTAAAAAAATCAATTCTGTGAAAGTGCAATATCCAGTATATCCATAGCCTTGTCAATATCCTCCTTACCTGCAATAAGGGAAGGTACAAAACGGATAATACTGCTGCCTGCATTAACAAGAAGCAGTCCGTTGTCTATGGCTGTGGCAATAACAGGGGCAACAGGTTTATTAAGCTCTATACCCTGCATAAAGCCTATACCTCTTACATCAAGTATACAATCATGCTTTGCCTTAAGCTCATTAAGCTTTTCTGTAAGGTACTTACCGTTAGTCTTGACATTATCCAGAAGACCTCCCAGCAGCTCATCCACAACCACATTGCCTGCTGCTGTTGCAAGGGGATTGCCGCCGAATGTAGAGGCATGGTCACCTGCCTTAAATACATCGGCAACCCTTTGCTTAGCCATAACAACTCCGCAGGGGATACCACCTGCTATACCCTTTGCCATTGACATAACATCAGGCACAACACCAAAGGTCTGATATGCAAAGAGAGTACCCAGACGGCCAACACCGCACTGTACCTCATCAAACATAAGGAGAATATCCTTTTCATCACAAAGCTTCCTTACCGCCTTAAGATATTCTGTATCCGCAGGGTGGATACCACCCTCTCCCTGTACAGGCTCCATAAGGATTGCACAGGTATTGTCCGTAACGGCAGCCTTAAGGGAATCTATGTCGTTAAAATCCGCATACTTGATATGTGGGAACATATCTCCGAAATGCTCCTGATAATGGGACTGTCCGGTTGCGGTAACAGCAGCAAAGGTACGGCCGTGGAAGGAGTGATTCATGGTTATGATTTCCTGTCTGCCTGTTTTGCTGCCGTAACGGCGGGCAAGCTTTAAAGCACCCTCTATGGACTCGGCACCGCTGTTACAGAAGAACACCTTATCCAGCTCACCGTTTTCCACCAGTTTCTGAGCAAGGGAAACCTGTGGGTCTGTCCAGTAAAGGTTAGACACATGGATAAGCCTTGCAGCCTGCTCGGTAATTGCCTTCACAAGCTTTGGGTGATTATGTCCCAGGGAATTTACCGCTATACCTGCCACAAAGTCAAGGTATTCCTTACCGTGTTCATCATACACGTACATACCCCTGCCGGCGGCCAGGGTAATTGGAAAGCGGTTATAGGTGTGCATTATATATTTTTCGCCAAGTTCAGCAGTAGTCATTTTAAATCCTCCAATCAGCTTTTAATAAGGGTACCGATACCCTCATTGGTAAATATCTCCATAATAAGGCAATGGGGTATACGTCCGTCAAGTATATGTACATTTGGCACTCCCGCGTCAAGTCCTGCAATACAGCAGGCAACCTTAGGCAGCATGCCGCCGGAAATAGCACCTGAATCAATCATCTTATGTACCTCATCAATATGTATAACGGATACAACAGAGGAAGGGTCATTGACATCGGCAAGTATACCGGGCACGTCGGTAACAAACACCAGCTTTTCCGCATGGAGTGCCCCTGCTATTGCAACTGCGGCATAGTCCGCATTGACATTGTAGCTGTTACCCTTATCATCAACACCTATTGAAGAAATAACAGGTACAAAGTCATTGTCAATAAGGGACTGTATAAGGGTAGGGTCAACATCCTTTACATCTCCTACAAAGCCTATATCCTCACCACCGGGACAGAGCTTTTCCACCTGAAGTGTATTGGAATCCTTACCGCAGATACCCACCGCATTAATGCCGTGAAGGCAAAGCTCCGCAGTCAGGTTTTTATTGATTTTACCTGCAAGAACCTCCTGGACTATCTCCATTGTTTCCCCGTCGGTTACCCTCAGTCCGTTTCTGAACTTTGGCTCCTTACCAACCTTTTCAAGTGCCTTGTTAATGTCCTTGCCCCCGCCGTGAACTACAACAGGCTTAAAGCCTACGTACTTCATAAGAGCTATATCCTTAATCAGGGTTTCCTTTATATCCTCATTTACAAGGGCAGCACCGCCGTACTTTATAACAACGGTAATACCCGAAAACTCCCTTATATATGGAAGTGCCTCTGTGAGGACCTCCGCCTTTTTGATTATTTCCTCATACATATTCTTTTCTCTCCCGAATTATGAACGGTAATCGCCGTTTATCTTTACATAGTCATAGGTAAGGTCACAGCCCCATGCAACGGCCTCGGAACTGCCCTCACTAAGTAAAATATCTATATACACCTTATGTTCCTTAAGTATCTTTGAAGCAAGCTCCTCATCAAATACAATAGGAGTGCCCTTATCCATAAGCTTGATTTCTCCACCTTCACTGCGGAAAAGTATGGTAACCTCCATAGGGTCAAACTCTGCCCCTGAGTAGCCCATGGCACAAAGTACACGTCCCCAGTTGGCATCCTCACCGAAAAGAGCCGCCTTAAAGAGGTTTGATGAGGTTACTGAAGATGCTATCTTCCTTGCGTCCTCGTTATTTGCCGCACCTGTTACATGAACCTCCATAAGCTTTGTTGCGCCCTCGCCGTCGTCAACCACTTTAATTGCAAGGTCCTTACATACAGCCATAAGGGCTTCCTTAAAGGCAGCATAGTCCTCATTCTCTGTGGTTATCTCATTATTCTGAGCCATACCGTTTGCAAGGAGAAGTACTGTATCGTTAGTTGAGGTATCACCGTCAACTGTAATCATGTTAAAGGTGTCTGCAACACATTCCTTAAGTGCCTTATCCAGCAATGGTTTTGAAATGGCACAATCAGTTGTAATAAAGCAAAGCATGGTTGCCATATTGGGGTTAATCATACCTGAGCCCTTGGCAATACCGCCTATGGTTACCTTTTTGCCTCCAAGGTCTATTTCAACTGCTATGGTCTTTGGATATGTATCCGTTGTAAGTATCGCCTCTGCGGCAGCTGCACCGCTTTCAAAATCATCTCCCAGTAAAGGGTATGTAATCTTTACACCATTAAGGAGCTTATCCATCTCCAGATTAACACCTATAACTCCTGTGGAACATACAAGAACATTTTCCGCTCCACAGCCTATAAGCTCTCCCATACAGGCAGCTGTTGCCTTTGCATCAGCCAGTCCCTGCTCACCTGTACAGGCATTGGCATTACCGCTGTTTACTGCAATACCACTTATTTTATTATTTATATTCTCCATATCCCAGAGGACAGGAGCGGCCTTTACTATATTAGAAGTAAAGCAGCCTGCGGCAGTGGCAGGTACCTCACTTGTAATAAGAGCCATATCCTTTTTTACCTTTTTAAGTCCTACGGCATTGCCTGCTGCTTTAAAACCTGCCGCACTTGTTACGTTTCCGTTAAAAACTTTCATTACCACACCTCCAATTTAAGCCGGGAAGATCGGTACATAATCCAGTCCCGTTTTTTCGTCTATATCAAACAAAATATTCATATTCTGCACAGCCTGACCTGCGGCACCCTTAAAGAGATTATCCAGAGCACCAATAACAATAACTCTGCCTGTACGCTTATCTACCGTAAAGCCAATGTCAACGAAGTTTGAACCCTTAACCCACTTGGTTTCAGGGAAAGTGCCCTCCTTTGTAAGGCGGATAAAGTATTCCTTACCATAGTACTTTTCATAGGCAGCCCTTATATCCTCATAGCTGTAGCTATCCTTAAGGGTTGCATAGCAGGTAGCAAGTATGCCCCTGTCCATAGGAATAAGGTGAGGGGTAAAGCTGATAACAACTTCCTGACCTGCCGCCTTTGAAAGCTGCTCCTCTATTTCAGGAGTATGTCTGTGGGAGGCTATCTTATATGCCTTTACAGACTCATTAAGCTCGCAATAGTGGTTTGGCAGGGAAAGGGAACGTCCTGCTCCTGTAGCTCCTGACTTTGCATCTATTATAATAGAAGAAAGGTCTACCATACCCTCCTTAACAAGTGGGTACATGGAAAGGATTGAACAGGTTGTATAACAGCCGGGATTAGCAATTATACGTCTGCCCTTTATCTTATCTCTGTTGATTTCGCAAAGGCCATAAACAGCCTCCGGAAGAATATCCTTTGAATAGTGGGTTGTATACCACTTTTCGTATGTATCAAGATCACTTAATCTGAAGTCGGCACCAAGGTCAATAACCTTACACTTGGAAAGAACAGACTCTCTGACCTTTTTGCTTGCCACGCCATGGGGGAGGGCAAGGAAGATAACATCGCACTCCTCAGCCATTTTCTCTATATCCTCCTCCTCACATATATAAGGAAGGTGTCTGTAACTTTCATAAACCTCATCATATTTTTTACCGGCATAGCTCTGTGAGGTAAGGCAGGTAATCTCTGCCTGAGGGTGAGAGGTCAAAAGCCTTACAAGCTCACTTCCGGCATAGCCTGTAGCTCCTATAATACCGGTCTTAATCATAAAAATCATCTCCGTAAATGTATAATTAAAAATGCTGATTGCCTTAAAATACTATCAGAAATATAGTATATACCAATTTTCCCAAAAAGTACAGGGAAAAAACTATTTTATGATTATACATCATTCGGTTATATTATGCAACACTTTTTTGAAAAAACTTGTTTTTTGTTGAATTTGTACTTGCATATCCCTTGTATATAGTGTATAATTAGGACAAATTTAATTTTGGGAGGAAAGAAACATGAAGATTGTACTTGCATATTCCGGCGGTCTTGACACCTCCGTTATTATCCCCTGGCTTAAGGAAAACTATGATGCCGAGGTTATAGCCGCTTGTATTAATGTAGGACTTACAGAAAAGGAAACAGACGGTCTTGAGGAAAAGGCTCTTAAGCAGGGCGCATCCAAGATATATGTTGAGGATGTACGTGAGGAGCTTATTACAGACTACATTTATCCTATGGTAAAGGCAGGCTGTGTATATGAGGACAAGTACCTTTTAGGTACATCCATTGCACGTCCCCTTATTGCAAAGAAGCTTGTTGATATAGCCCTTAAGGAGGGTGCAGACGCTATCTGCCACGGTGCAACAGGTAAGGGCAACGACCAGATACGTTTTGAGCTTACTATTAAGGCACTTGCTCCACAGCTTAAGATCATTGCTGCATGGAGGGACGACAAGTGGACATTACAGTCAAGGGAGGACGAAATTCAGTACCTTCTTGACAGAGGCATTGAGGTGCCTATGAAGAAGGAGGACTCCTACTCAAGGGATTCCAACCTCTGGCACATCAGCCACGAGGGACTTGACCTTGAGGATCCCGCAAACGAGCCTAAGTATGATACACTCTTAAAGCTTGGTGTATCCCCTGAGCAGGCTCCTGACAAGGCTACATATGTTGAAATCGGTTTTGAAAAGGGTATCCCCGTTACACTTGACGGTAAGAAGGTATCTCCTCTGGAGCTTATGACATACCTTAACAAGGTAGGCGGCGAAAACGGCATCGGTATTACTGACCTTGTTGAAAACCGTGTTGTAGGTATGAAGTCAAGGGGTGTATATGAAACTCCCGGCGGATCTATCCTTTATGCAGCTCACAGGGATCTTGAATATCTCTGCCTTGACAGAGCTACTACAGAATATAAGGAAGAAATCAGAATTAAGTATGCTGACCTTATCTACAGGGGCGAATGGTTCACTCCTTTAAGGGAAGCACTTGCTGCCTTTGTTGATGTTACTCAGGAGTATGTAACAGGTACTGCAAAGCTTAAGCTTTACAAGGGTAACATAATCAGTGCAGGTGTTACTTCACCTTACAGCCTCTACAGCGGTGACCTTGCAAGCTTCACCACAGGTGACCACTACTCACACAAGGATGCAGAGGGCTTTATTACTTTAATGGGACTTCCACTTAAGGTAAGGGCTTTAATGCTTCAGAACGCTGAAAAGAATAACAAGTAATATAAATTAAGCCGAAGGCATATGCCTTCGGCTTTTTTATTAATCCACTATTTCAAGACCCATAAGCCTTGCAAGCTCCACTGCCTGAAGGGCATTGACCTTAACTCCCCTGAGCTCCGAAAGCCCATCGGAAAGAATTATACCCTTTATACTGCTGTTGGAAAAATCAACTCCCTTAAGGGGAGTTTTAAAAAAGTCAACTCCGTCAAGTATATTGTTTTCAAAAACACTCTTTGAAATTTTACACTCCGAAAGAATTGCCTCCCCCATGTTACAGGAGTCAACACGGCTGTTTTTCCAGCCGCTGCCATTAAAATTTGCATATTTCAAACAACAATCGGAAAAACCCGTATTTTTAAAAAGTGCTGAATTAAATCCACATCCATCTGCCTTTGAATCAATGAATTTACAGTCCTTAAAAAATCCATTTTCAAAATCACACATGGCAAACAGACAGCTTCTGAAGGTCACATCCACAAAGGAACTGCTTTCAAATGTGCAGCCCTCAAAGCAACAACCCTCAAATACAGTGTAACATATATCAAAGCGGCTGAAATCAGCTGATGATATTTTATCCCCACTGAAAGACAGCCCCTTTATTTCTTTTTCATCTGTCAGAAAATTCTCAATTTTTTCCATATCATTCAAATATCCCTTTATAAAAAAATAACCGCCAAGATCCCATAAAGACCGGCAGTTATTTTTTTATTTACGAAAAACCAACCACTACGGCTGATTTGTTTCCATCAGTTCTTAAAGCTATGGATAGGAGCAGGGATTCTGCCTCCACGCTTAATGAAAGCCTCACAGCTGAATTTATTTACAGGCATAACCGGTGCATAGCCCAGAAGACCGCCAAACTCAACGGTATCTCCCACCTGTGCCCCTATAACAGGAATAAGCCTTACAGCGGTGGTTTTATTATTAACCATACCTATTGCCGCCTCATCTGCAATGATACCTGAAATGGTTTCCGCTGAAATATCTCCCGGAACGGCTATCATATCAAGACCTACAGAACATACGCAGGTCATAGCCTCCAGCTTTTCAAGGGTAAGGGCACCTGCATTAACGGCATCAATCATACCATGATCCTCACTTACAGGGATAAAGGCACCGCTTAAGCCTCCTACGTATGAGGAAGCCATAACACCGCCCTTTTTAACATTATCGTTAAGGATGGCAAGGGCAGCAGTTGTACCGGGGGCACCTGCATGCTCCAGACCCATTTCGTTAAATATCTCCGCAATACTGTCACCGATGGCAGGGGTAGGAGCAAGGGAAAGGTCTATAATGCCAAAGGGCACACCCAGTCTTTTTGAAGCCTCAAGGGCAACCAGCTGACCTACTCTTGTTATCTTAAAGGCAGTCTTTTTAACGGTTTCGCAAAGGGTTTCAAAGTCTGCACCACGGCAGCCCTCAAGGGCACGCTTTACAACACCTGGACCGCTTACGCCTACGTTAATTACGGTATCCCTTTCACCTACGCCGTGGAAGGCACCTGCCATAAAGGGGTTATCCTCAACGGCATTACAGAATACCACAAACTTGGCACATGCCATGGAGGAATTATCCTTAGTAAGGTAAGCCATCTCCTTGATTATTTCGCCCATAAGCTTAACGGCGTCCATATTGATACCGCTGCGGCTTGAACCTACATTAACTGAGCTGCAAACCATATCGGTAGTTGCAAGGGCCTCCGGGATTATCCTGATAAGCTCCCTGTCACCCTTTGTCATACCCTTTTGTACAAGGGCAGAAAAACCGCCTATAAAGTTTACGCCCGTAGCCTTTGCAGCCTTGTCAAGGGTCTTTGCAATTTCAAGGTATCCGTCAGAACCGCAGCCACTGCCTACCAGACTGATAGGAGTAACGGAAATACGCTTGTTTACAATAGGCACACCGAATTCCTTACCTATATCATCTCCGGTCTGTACCAGTTTTTCGGCACTTTTGGTAATTTTATCATATATCTTCTGGTTCAGCTTTCCCCTGTCACTGTCCACACAGTCAAGGAGGTTAATACCCATGGTAATGGTACGCACATCAAGGTTAGCCTCCTGTATCATTTTGTTGGTTTCCTGAACCTCAACTCGTGAAATCATAGCCTACCTCCAAATTAAATCCTGTGCATACTGTTGAAGATGTCCTCTCTCTGGAGTCTGACATCAACACCTATTTCCTCGCCGCACTTTTTAAGCTCGTCCACAACATCCTCGAACTTATGTGTACAGGTGGTAAGGTCAACCACCATCATCATATTAAAGTAACCTGAAACTATAGTCTGGGAAATATCAAGGATATTTATCCCTTCCTTTGCAAGATAGTTGCATACGGCAGCCATAATGCCCACTCTGTCTTTACCGAGTACAGTAATTATTCCTTTCATAGTTAGCCTCCTAAAGCAATTAATTTACTATGCTGATTTTAAATTATACCATAGACATCCCAAAATAGCAATAATTAAGCTTTGCATTTTACAAAATAAGACAAATAAAAAAAGCCTGTGCAAAGTCAGATACAACTCTGCACAGGCGGTATACCATTAATGGGCTTTAGTCTCCCAGACCTCACTGGAAGATGGGATTTCCAGACCTGATGGATACAAAGTATTGTAATAGTCTACATAAAATTTAATTGAGTCATAGGACAGATCCCTGTCTACATTTATTATAATCAGTCTGCTGTCCAGAAGAGGACTTGACATTTCAGGAGTCACACTGTCCATATGTATCTCCAGAGCACCCTCTGAAAGTGCTATATCCTTTACTGTGTATTCATCCTGAAGATTTCCTGCCATAGCACAGGCAATAACCAGCTTCTGATTTGCAAACCAGTTTTTACCGTACTGTCCGTTAATACGCTCCTTAAGGCTTTCTCCGTTAATTGCAGGATGAGCCTCAATAAATCCATCCAGCTCCTCCTTTGAGGTAATTTCATAAATTTTGCGGCTTTGGTTAAGTTCAAAATCCATACCGTTAAATATTTCACTGTCTCCGTTCATTCTTGAAATAATAAGGCTGCCGGGCTGGATTTCCCTGTTCATTTCCGCCTCAACAGGAAGCTCATAACCGGGATTAAGGGTCTTGTACAGTACCAGGGTAGCATCATTAGCTGTCAATGTACCGCTGAAATCCAGGTCAAAGGCTGCAATCTCCTCAGCATCGGTCATATCTCCACCGGGCATTTCTCCCGTCCTTGCTGCCTCGAGAATAACACTGGCATCATCAGCTGTAATCAATCCGTCTCCGTTGGCATCACCGTAAACAACATCAGCGGCATATACAGAAGATGAAAATTGCAGCAGTGTTAAGGACAACAACAGTGCTAAAGTCTTTTTCATATCTATCCCTCCTTATATAAAATATAATTTTCCGTTACACTATATATTAATTATAAATAAATATAACCTCCTGTTCAATGGGCAATTTAAACAAATCCTTTTTCTTTTCATATGCAAAACATACAAAAGGCTCGGTTTCCCGAGCCTTTAGACTGTCAATAAACCTGCAAAACGTTGGATTTTTTGAATTAAATCAATATCTAGCCTGCATTCAGGTAACTTAAAGCGTCGCAGACTTTAATCCGCAGGACGGGCTTTGCCCGTTCGAGGGCATAACAAGAGTGTCGAAAAGAGGTTTATAACCTCTTTGAGGCACGGGTTGTTACTTCAATGGTGGGTACGCTAGTACCCTACTGCAAGAAATGCTTGCATTTCTTGCAAGCGTGTCGACTTTTTCGACACGCTGAAAGGCTCGGTTTCCCGAGCCTTATCTTATTATCTCCACAGGCAGGGTAACGGTGATATCCGTCCCCACATCAAGCTTACTTTCAAGCTTGATACTGCCCTTATAGTAATTGACAACATGCTTGACTATGGCAAGTCCAAGTCCCGTACCTGCCGTTTTCTTGCTTCTGCCCTTATCAACCCTGTAGAAACGTTCAAATACCCTTGACTGGCTTTCAAGGGGTATACCTATGCCGGTATCGGATACCTTAAGGGTAAAGATATCTCCACCCGTTGCACTTACGGTTACAGAGCCGTTGGGCTTATTATACTTGACTGCATTTACAATAAGGTTGTTGAAAAGCTGATACATCTTTTTATAATCAGCCTTTATACAGATATTGCCACAGTCGGTAAAAAGGGAAATGTTTTTCTCATTTGCCATAGGCGTAACACTCTGGAATATATCCCTGATAAGCAGTGAAACACTTACAGGGCTTTCGCTGTCGGTATTTTTGCCGTTTTCCAGTCTGGATATGGTAAGTATATCATTAATCAGACCGGTCATATTCCCTGCTTCCGTTTTAATCCTCTGCAAAAATTCCTCACGTTGATCCTCACTGTATTTTATGCCTGAGGTAAGCAGTTCCGCATAGCCCTGTATTGATGTAATAGGGGTCTTAAGCTCATGGGAGGCATTTGAGAAAAATTCCTGCCTCATATTTTCCGCTTCCCTGTCACCTGTTACATCGTGCATAAAGATTATTGCACCCTCGGCGGCATTTTCAAAGGCACTGCTGTTTACCTTGTTTATATTAATGCCAAATATATGACCCTTTGAATCAGTCAGGTCAAAACTCTGCTCAATACCCGTTTCAAAGGCCGCCTCTATTGCATCTGTTATTTGCAGATTCTGAGTATAATAAAGAATATTTTTCCCGTAATCCCTTTTATCACAGCCTATAACATCCATTGCGGTTTTGTTGATTGTCATTACATTGCTTTTGTTATCCAGCAATATGAGGCCTTCCTGCATATTATCCAGAATATAGGCAGTCTTTTTCTTTTCGTAATGTATATCACCTATGGTTTTTTCAATACGCTTTGACAGGGTATTGATTGCATCTGTAATGGAATTTATCTCATCATACTTACAGTGGGGCAAATTAAGGGAGGTGCTATAGCTTTTTATCCTTGAAAGTCTTGCACATATAGCTGTAAGGGGCTGGGTAATACTGTTTGCCAGGCGTTTGGAAAGGAGCAGGGAAAGGGCAAAGATAAGCACGCAGCTTAAAGAAATAGCCGGTATCAGAGACCGTGCAAAGTACAGCATGCCCTTGTAGGGTTCTGACAGACGCAGAACATATTCACCGTTTTCCGAAAGGGCAGCGGCATATATAAGCTCCGCACCCATTGTGGTAGAATAACGTATATTTGTGCCACGCCCCATTTCCAGCGCATTTTCAACCTCCGGGCGTGTGAGATGGTTATCTTCTTCTATATCATCTGAGGCATCCGTGTCTGCAACTACAGTACCGTCAGTCTTTATTACCGTCAGCCTTGCACTGCTGTCAAGGACATGGTCAAGCTGTGCCGTCTGGGCATCAATGTCCCCGTTATAATCCATGCTGTAATCTATAACGTGCAGAGTATCCATCAAATGCAGTTCCGTCTGATTAAGATTAAAATTTGCAAATATTATACAAAAAAGTATGCTGACAATGGCAAGACAGACAACGGTAATAAGCATGAAGCCCCTTAAAACCGCATTTTTCATTTCTTACCTCCTTAGTCCGTAGTGGCTCTGTAGCCCATGCCCCTTACGGTCTTGATATATTCGCAGTACTTGCCCAGCTTCTGGCGGAGGGTACGTATGTGTATGTCAACGGTTCTGGTTTCCCCTGTATATTCATAACCCCATATTTTGTTAAGGAGCTCATTTCTTGATACAACACGATGAGAGTTTTCAATAAGATATTTAAGTAACTCAAACTCCTTAAGGGTAAGGGTAATGTGTTCACCGTCGGCAAAAACCTCACCTGTATTGGAGTTGATGGTAATACCCCCCATGGTAACTATACCGCTGTCAACCTTCCTGGAGGAATCGGCACGGCGGAGAAGGGAACGTATCCTTGCCATTAACTCAAGTACGCTGAAGGGCTTTGTAACATAGTCATCTGCACCCATGTCAAGGCCTATTATCTTATCCAACTCACTGTCCTTTGCCGTAAGCATTATAATAGGAAGGTCAGGATTTTTGTATTCGCTGCGAATCTTCTTAACGGCCTCGGTACCCTCCATACCCGGCAGCATTATGTCAAAGATGGCAAGGTCAGGCTCAGTCTGCTCCATTGCTTCAAGGGCCTCCTCGGCACTTTCAAAGGCAGATACTCTGTAACCGTAGCCCTCAAGAGCTATCTTTATCAGTTCACGGATGTTGTCGTCGTCTTCCGTTACAAATATCCTTGTATTCATATAGCAAAATCTCCTTTTGTTTTGTCCCTTTTAAATACAGTTTGATTATAGTCTGTTTTTTTCTGTACTGATACGGCAAAAGGGTATATTTTTTGTAAAATTTATGTAAAAATGCTTCTTTTAACAGTACTTTTTACAAAAAATTTATATAAGGGCTGATAAAAACATTTCGTAGGCATCTGCCCAATCCTCAATGGGGTAGGTTGCACCGCCGTTTGTACTCTTAAGGAGGTTGTCGCAAAGGGTCTGGTTAATTGTAAATATTTCGCCTACTGTTATGGGACAGCCATTTTCACAGGATATACGGCAAAATTCATCCAGGGGATCTTCAGCCTGCCTTGTGGCAAGGAGCTTTGCCTTAAGGTCACTGTTTTCAAGGGCAAGCTTAAGGAGTTTATCAAGTGATGGGTTCATATTGTATTACCTCCTGTTTAATGTATTTTTACCTATTATACGCCGGTAAATTCGGCAAAATAAGTCTTGACTTGACTGTAACGCTGTGTTATAATCCTTATCTGTGTGACGGTGTACTAATGTACCTGTCCATAAGGAAAATATCCTTGCTCTTACCGTAGGGTAAGGGCCAAAGTCCAAAAGGAGGTGTAAATTCAATGAAGAAGTATGAATTAACAGTGGTTATCAACCCTAATCTTGATGAGGAGGCTGTTAAGGCTGAGATTGCAGCAGTACAGGCACTTATTGAGAGGTTTGGCGGTACTATTGAAAAGGTTGACGAGTGGGGCAAGAGAAGACTTGCTTACGAGATCAACAAGGTAAACGAGGGCTTCTACACATTCATCACATTCAGCTCCGAGGCTTCTACTCCTGTAGAGCTTGAGAAGCGTATGCGTATCAGGGAGAATGTACTTCGTTACTTAACTATTGCTCAAGAGGACTAATCGGGAGGTGATCGCCCTATGAACAAAGTTATATTACTTGGAAGATTGGCGAGAGACCCGGAGGTAAGGTATACTCAATCAGCTGAGCCATTGGCTGTGTGCAGCTTTACGGTTGCTGTTGACAAGCCCTATTCAAGAAACAGGCAGGAAGGCGACGCCACTGCCGATTTCATTAACTGCGTATGCTTTGGCAAGCGCGGTGAGAGCATAGGTCAGTATTTCCGTAAGGGCAACAGAATTGCCATTACAGGTCGTATAAACACCAGGAACTATACTGATCAGCAGGGCAACAAGCGCTATGTAACCGAAGTTGTTGCAGACGACTTTGAGTTTGTTGAGTCCAAATCCGAAAGAGCAGCATCAGAAGGTCAGAGTTTCCCTCAGTCCAACCCATCAAATAAAGACAGCGGTTCTACTCCTGATGGATTCTTTTTCCCTGACTCAGATGATGCAGATGACAGTTTTTTACCGTTTAACTATTAATTAAAAGGAGGTTAATAATCATGGTTAATAAGAAGCGTGGCAGAAGAAAAAAGCGTGTTTGTGCATTCTGTGCAGAGCAGGCAACTTCTATAGATTACAAGGACGTAGCTAAGCTGCGTAAGTACGTTTCCGAGAGAGGTAAGATCCTCCCAAGGAGAATTACAGGTAACTGCGCTAAGCACCAGAGAATGCTTACTACAGCAGTTAAGAGAGCAAGACATATTGCTTTACTTGCTTACGTACAGGAATAATAAATACCAAAGACCCTTTGTCATATGGCAGAGGGTCTTTTTTTACTGCCAATAAAGAAATACCCCTCTGTATCCGTATAAATCAAAAAGGACTGTTACCTTTGCAACAGTCCTTTAATTATTTACCATATTGCGGCTCTTTCCTCAGGGGGAACATACATGCCGTCGTCCTCATTTATATCATACAGCTGATAAAAACAGTCAACTGACTGAAGCACCCTGTCAACACGTACATTTGAGGGGCTATGTGTATCACTGAACACAAGCGCCTGCAAATATTCCCTTGGAACGGATTCAAGCCACAGAAGGGCATAAGCCCTGAACATTTTATCGTAGTCAAAGCCCTCTGTATTGTCAGCTATCTGGGTAATACACTGCATTGCGCCAAGGTCGGCAATATTTTCCGTAAGGGTAAGGGTACCGTTTACCTCAATACCCGGAGCTGCCTCAATGCCGTCATAATACTCAACTACCTCATTACAAAGTCTTTCAAATGCCTCTTTATCCTCCTGTGTCCACCAATCCCTTGCATTGCCCTTTTCATCATACTGAGAACCGCTTGAGTCAAAGGCATGGGTTATTTCATGGGCTATTACAAAGCCGATACCTCCAAGGTTTTCCTCAAAGGAGGCGTCTTTACTGTATACAGGCTCCTGCAAAAAGGCCACAGGGAAGTTAATGGAGTTAAAGTTTGGCATATAAAAGGCATTTACAGTCTGGGGTGTAGTAATCCATTGGTCTTTATCCACAGGTTTACCTGCCAGAGCTGCATTATACTCACGCTCTGCCATTTCCAGCTCAATGGCATTGTCAAAGTAACTGCCCCCATCTGCTATGCTAAGGATAAGAGCACCATCCTGGGCTGACTCCATCTTTGAATAATCGGGAGCACCTACATTGATACGCATTTCCGACAGCTTAAGGAGAGCCTTTTCCTTAGTTGCTTCACTCATCCAGTCCAGACCCATTATCCTGTCTTCATATACGGATATTACCTGGTGGATCATATCCGTAACATCTGCTACTATTTCATCTGTACAATACTTATCGGCATAGGCCTTTCCCACATAGTCATACAGCATATCCGAAACCTTTAGGACTGCACGGTCCTGACTTGACTGTTCACCCTCAATACCGTAAACCTCCTGATTATAGGTCTGGGAAGCTGCTATAAAATCCTCGCCGAAATATCCTGCTGTATCTAAAATAAGGGATACCTTAAGATAGTTTTTAACAGCCTCAAGATTATCATCCCTGAGCATGGAGGCAAGCTCCTCCATTGCAGCCACATCCCCTACACCGATTCTGCTGCCGTCAGAGAGGCCGGCTCTTTCAAACTCTCCCTGTATATCCAGCATAGGGAATACAGACTTCAGCTCATCAAGGGTATATATATTATAGGTGTTTGCAAGGTCGTAACTTTCTGCAATGGTAAGGGACACCTGAGATATCTGCTTTTCAAAATCGAAAAATGCCTGTGCATTCTCTTCAGGATTTTCATCATCACAAAGCTCAAGAAGTGTAGTAATAAACCTTATATATGCAGCCCTCTGTTCCTCTGCCTCACCTGCATACACCTCCCGTGGAAGTCTGGGGGATGCAGTACCGAAATATGTCACATACTCCGAGCTGTTCATTGGATCAAGGGTAACGGAAAAGGCTGTAAGTAAATACAGTGCGGAAACCCTGTCATTAAGGATCATTACATTGCCAAGGTCAGCAATACTTTCAGCTGACTCTATTTCCTTAAGATCCTCTGCAATGGGGCTATATCCTGCCTCATTACGGGCATCCATATCCATAATATTATCATAAAGTGTCTTTATCTTTGCTTCGGGAGTACCCGGCTCAGGATCTGAATTTGCTATCTCAAGGATAAGCTCCTTTATCTGCCTGGTAGTAAGGTTGCTTATATCCGCAAGGGTACCTACATCTGCGGCACCTGTAGGAATTTCCAGTACATCCAGCTCTGACTTGTTTACGGCAGCATAATAGCTGTCCCTTAAATTAGTACCAAAAACCGAATAGGTACGGTCTATAAGTGTATCCAGCTCCTCAGCCGTAACATAGGCATCGGAGTCAATGGTGTCAATTATGCCTGAATCAAAGACGGGTGTAAGCTCATCTTGCGCCCATACAGGCACATCACCAAAGTCACCTGAAGGATAGCCCAAGCGTCTGTTATTTGCTCCCGGTTGTGGAATACCCCCAAAGGCACGGTTAAGCATTACAAGTGCCTGCACCTTTGTAAGGGGATCATCCTCATGCAGGTCACCGTCACCATATCCCCTTATAACATCCTCCTGTTTCAGCCCGGGAGAATAGTCATCAGCAGCACCCATAAGTGTTTCAACAGCCTCTCCCCTGGTAATATACTCCTCACCATAGGCAGGATTAAAGGAAACCGCCGTAAGTCCCATTATTACCGAAATAAGCAGTGCAGCTTTTCTTTTCATATAAAACCGCTCCTTTCTTACTTATTTCCCTGTAAGTTCCTTAAAAATCTCCTTTACTGTAGTAATCTTATCCACACGATATGCGTTCTCACCGCAGAAAATAAGTGCATTGTCCGTATCGCCGTTAGCCGCCTTAAATAAGGCCTGGGAAATACAGTATGGTATCTCAGCAGGGTTACACCTTGCAAGACAGCCGTAGCACCTTTCGATAGGATCCTTACCTGCCTCGGTGCGACGGATAAAGTCGTTCCTTATGGCACGTCCCGGCATACCTACAGGGCTTTTTACTATCTGGATATCCTCCTTTTTGGCATTGACATAAGCCATTTTAAAGTTAATATCCGCATCACATTCCTCAGTGGCAACAAAGCGTGTTGCCATCTGGACACCGTCAAGACCAAGGTCAAAGCAATGGTCAATGTCCTCTCTGGTATATACACCGCCGCCGAATACAACGGGTATCTTCTTATTATATCTTTCCTCAAAACCCTTTACTACTTCAATTATTCTTTTAATTTCCTCATCCATCATTTCGTCGGTATAGCCTGCCACTTCCTCAGCCTTAAAGCCAAGGTGACCTCCTGCCTTTGGGCCTTCTATTACCACAAGGTCAGCAGTAGTGTCTGTCTGCTTAGCCCAGCGGGAAAGGATAACCTTTGCCGCCTTTGCAGAGGAAACTATAGGGGCCAGCTTAACGTCGCTGCCTGCTGCCAGCTTAGGCAGATCCATAGGCAGACCCGCACCTGAAATAATAAGGTCAGCCCCTGCCTCAATGGAGCAGCGGACAAAGTCCTCATAGCCCTTCATGGCTACCATAATATTGACACCGATAATGCCTCCCTCTGCCTGCTCCTTGGCAAGCTTTATCTCCCTTGCAAGGGCACGCATATTAGCCTCCCTTACATTTGAGGCAAAGTCACTTTCACGAAAGCCGGGCTGTGCTGCTGATATAACACCAATGCCCCCTTCACGGGCAACAGCCGAGGCAAGTCGGTGAAGGCTGATGCCTACACCCATACCACCCTGTATAATAGGTACCTTTGCAACCAGATTTCCGATGACTAATTCCTTCATAGCTTTGTTCTCCTGTTATAAAATAGGTTTATAATTTATTGAAGCTGCGTCACAGGCATATATATTATGCCCCTCACAAGCATATTTTTTTCACTTGATCCAATGGCATAATATCCTTATTTTTATTATTACACAAGGTATCCACAAAATCAAGCATATAATACACAGACTGCCGCAAGAACAGACTGTTTTCGGCAAAAACCGCTTAATGTAGTTTTCAATACTATATCTGACCCTATTATGTTACCACAAGAAAATATAAATTACAAGATGTTGAGGTAAAATTTATAAAAAAATTTATTTTTGTGTTTTCTTTTATGGTTTTCTATGCTATACTTGTTTGTAAAGGACAACATATCATCCCGATAACCTTCGGGTTTGCCATAAAAATGGAGGCTTAACAAATGGAAAACGCGGAAATCAAGGCTGTATTTGATGAGCTTGTCAATTACAAAATAATAAGCATATCCCAGATACCCGATCTGGATCTGTACATGGATCAGGTTACCACCTTTGTGGAGGATAAGCTGAGCTCCTACAGACGCCATGAGGAAGATAAGCTCCTTACCAAAACAATGATAAACAATTATACCAAGGAGGGACTTATTGCTCCCCCCGTTAAAAAGAAATATTCCAGAGAACATATAATAAGGTTAATAATGATATACCACCTTAAAAGCACCCTGTCCATAGCGGATATAGGGGCTCTCCTTAAGGGCATACCCCAGGAGCGCAGTCTTGAGGCCTATGACGGCTTTACAAAGCTCCAGGAAAGGGAAAGGGAAATTTCTGCCGATGTTCTCAGTGAAAATGTGGATAAAATAACGGAGCATACAGAGGACGAAAAGGAAGCCGCCCTTATGACGGTGCTTATGCTGGTGCTGGAGGCTAACTGCCGTCGTATGCTGGCAGAAAAGCTTATAGACAAGTATTTTAAGGAGCAGTAAATGGAGAAAAGAAAATTTATCCTGAAAAGCGACCTTATTATTCTGCTTATACTGGGGCTTATTGCCATTGCCGCCTTTGTTTTTTTTAACAGAGGGGAAGAAACAGGTTATGCAGAGATAGTATATGAAAATGAAGTAATAGAACGGCTGGACCTTAGCAAAGACGGTATCTACAGCCCAACCGGCTTTGATGTTACCTTTGAGGTAAAGGATGGGGCCGTTGCCTTTATCAGCTCTGACTGTCCCGACAAAATATGTGTCAATACAGGCTTTATAAGCAAAAGGGGACAAAGTGCCGTTTGCCTGCCTAACAGACTTACTTTGCGTATAGCAGGCGGAGAAGGAACAGCTGACATATATATAGGATAAAACACCCTCATTCAGGAGTGATATAATGAGTAAAACACGTAAAATTACCACCATGGCAATGCTTTTTGCCCTTGCCATGGTGCTGTCATATATGGAGGGTATGCTCCCTCCCATGCCCTATCTGCCCCCCGGGTTCAAGCTGGGGCTGTCAAATATAATAACCATGTACACCCTGTTTTATATGGGTAAAAAACAGGCTTTTCTGATAGCCATACTTAAATCGGGCTTTGTACTTATTACAAGGGGAGGGGTTTCCGGAGTCCTCAGTCTGGCAGGAGGCATCAGCTCCCTTATTGTAATGATTATACTGGCTTTTGTATTCAAAGATAAAATAAGTTACCTTTTGCTAAGTGTAATGGGAGCAATATTCCACAATATGGGTCAGCTTGCAGTTGTTACCCTTATTATGGTCAATACCTATGCACTGTGGTACACTCCTGTACTGATAGTGGCAGGTATAGTTATGGGCAGTGTTACAGGTACTCTCCTTAAGGTGGTAATGCCCCATCTTAATTCCCTTTCAGGGGGAAAGGAGAGGGGAAGATGAACCGGAGGATTATTATTGCCCTCATTATTGCGGTGGCAGGGATAGTTATATATGCCCTCTACCCCAGGGTATATAAGTATGAAACATCATTTTATGATGTATTTGACACCTACTCCACCATTACCCTGTACTGGGATAACGACAAAGAGGCACAGTCCATTATGGATGAGGTACATGAGGAGCTTATAAGGCTTAATGAGCTTTACGATATTTATAATAACTATGACGGGGTAAACAACCTTAAGACAATAAATGACAATGCAGGCATAGCCCCCGTTAAGGTGGATGAGGATACAATGGCACTCCTTAACTTTGCCACCCAGGCATATTATGACACCAAGGGGGCAGTGAATCCTATGATGGGATCAGTCCTCTCCATATGGCACGACCATAGGACTGACGCCCTGGAAAACCCTGAAAATGCCTCCCTGCCTAATATGGAGGAACTGAAAAAAGCAAAGGAACATACCTCCATAGACCTGCTTATACTGAATAAGGAGGACTCTACCGCCTATATAACAGACAGCAGTGCAAGCCTTGATGTGGGGGCAATGGCAAAGGGCTTTGCCGCCGACAGGGCAGTTGAGCTTCTTAAGGAGAAGGGTGTGGAGTCAGCCATGCTGAACCTTGGTGGAAATATATGCACCATAGGTACAAGGGATTGGGGAAAGTCCTGGACCATAGGCATTACCGACCCCCAAAACACCTACCAAAGCAAGGCTGATATATCCGCCGTAAATATGTCGGTGGTAACCAGCGGCTCCTACCAGCGTTATTATGAGGTAAAGGGAGTAAAATACAACCATATAATAGACCCTGACACCCTTATGCCTGCCACAAGATATGCCTCCGTTACCGTTGCGGCAGAAAGCTCCGCCACGGCAGATATGCTGTCAACGGCATTGTTTATCCTTCCCGAGGATGAGGGGAATAACCTTGCAGAAAGCTACGGGGCAAGTGTGTGCAGGATATATGATGACGGCAGGGTAGAGGCTGACGGGGACTTTAATGTCAATTAAAGTTTTCTTCCAAAAAAACACACATTTATGTTATATTTTGTATAAACTTAACGAAAAAAATACATTTGTCAAGGCAAAAAAGCAAATATATGCTGACATTTAACAAAATTTACAGTTTGTTCATAATTTATTCATATATCCGCCTTATAATCTCTTGTTAAGAGGGAATACTATAGCCCTCTTAAGAAAAAGACTATTCTTAAAAAGAAAAGGGGAAATTTAATTATGAAGAAGTTATTATTAGGTGCTGCTGTTCTTGCACTTGCTTTCGCATTTGCTGGTTGCGGTTCTACTACTGAGGAAGGTACTGAGGCTACTACTGAGGTAGTTGCAGAGGAAGCTACTGAGGCTGTTGACGCTGAGGTTGAGGAAACTACTGAGGCTCTTGAGGAAGAGACTGAGGCTGCTGAGGAGACTACTGAGGCTGCTGACGCTGAGGCTACTACTGAGGCTGCTGACGCTGAGACTGCTGAGACTACAGTAGCTGCTGAGTAATATTTCGGGAGTATTTGACCTATGAGTAAAATTTCGGCTGTATCGGTTTTATTGACAGTGCTGTTTATTACAGCCTGTGGCAGTACACAAGAACCTGCCCCTGATACTGCCGAGCTTACGGAGGCTACAACCCAGGAGGTATCAGATATACCAATGGTTGCCAATGCCGAGACTATAACTGCCTATGGGCAGCTCCTTAACGAAGCCTGTGTATATCTTAACGAAAATCATTCCGATAAGATAACCGGCAAAGTAAAGGAAGAATATGACTCTGCCTGTGAAAGACTCCATAATATCAATTTGCAGGGCATAAGTGCCGTAGCTCAGCTCAGCGAGAGCGAGAGGGAAGACATATTTGCCCAGCTTGAGGATATAGAGGGGATAATCTTTGACAGGGTAGCAGAGGAAATCGGCGTTAAAGCAGAGCTTACGGAAGC
The DNA here is from genome assembly GCA_949293325.1 of uncultured Eubacteriales bacterium. GTDB lineage: Bacteria > Bacillota > Clostridia > Lachnospirales > CAG-274 > CALWRD01. The sequence goes on from CASFCZ010000058.1 coordinate 55,596, forward strand.
AGTTACAACCACCGCCAACAGAGCGGAAGACAAGGTTTCGGGAGAGTTAATTACAAGCTCCCCACAGGAGACCACCACTGCCGCAGAACCCGAAAGAATAACTGCCGCAGAGTAATAATTTTTCATAGGCTTTAAGACCGTCACAGGGCGGTCTTTTTTTATGCAAAAATTCCAAATACAAGAAAATCCAAGAAAACAGGTGATTTCGTGAGATAACAGAAGAAATTGCCCAATAATCGCCTTAAATGAATAAATATGGATATTGCAATATTGGGAGTAATAAACTATTATTAATACCAAAGTTAGCACTCAATCAAAGTGAGTGCTAACAAACCAAAAAAAGTAAATTAACATTTTGCTATATATTTCAAGGAGGAATTAAGATGTTAAAACCATTAGGTGACAGAGTAGTTCTTAAACAGCTTGAGGCTGAGGAAACCACAAAGGGTGGTATTATCCTTACATCTCAGTCAAAGGAAAAGCCACAGGAGGCTGAGGTTATTGCCGTTGGCCCAGGTGCAAAGGTAGATGGCAAGGTTGTTCCTGTTGAGGTTAAGGTAGGCGACAAGGTTGTTTACTCCAAATATGCAGGCCTTGAGGTTAAATATGATGATACAGAATATATCATTGTTAAGGAAAGCGACATTCTCGCTATTGTTGAATAATTGATTGGAGGAATAATAAAATGGCTAAGCAGATCAAATATGGTGTTGAAGCTAGAAAAGCTCTTGAAAGCGGCGTTAATCAGCTTGCAGATACAGTTAAGGTAACCCTTGGACCTAAGGGCAGAAACGTTGTACTTGACAAGAAGTACGGCTCACCACTTATTACAAACGATGGTGTTACAATCGCTAAGGATATTGAGCTTGAGGATCCTTTCGAGAACATGGGTGCTCAGCTTGTTAAGGAAGTTGCTACAAAGACCAACGATGTAGCAGGTGACGGTACTACTACAGCTACAGTACTTGCACAGGCTATGATTCAGGAGGGTCTTAAGAACATTGCAGCAGGTGCTAACCCTATTATTTTAAGAAAGGGTATGTCCAAGGCAACTCAGGCTGCCGTTGAGTCAATTAAGGCTATGAGCCAGCCTGTAGCAGGCAAGGATCACATTGCAATGATTGCATCTATCTCCGCAGCTGATGAGGAAGTAGGTTCAATGATTGCAGATGCAATGGAGAAGGTTTCCAACGACGGTGTTATTACCGTTGAGGAATCCAAGACAATGAATACAGAGCTTGAGCTTGTAGAAGGTATGCAGTTTGACAGAGGTTACCTTTCAGCTTATATGTCAACTGATATGGAGAAGATGGTTGCTAACCTTGACAACCCATACATCCTTATTACAGATAAGAAGATCTCAAACATTCAGGATATTCTTCCACTTCTTGAGCAGATTGTTCAGCAGGGTGCTAAGCTCCTTATTATTGCTGAGGATGTTGAGGGCGAGGCTCTCACCACTCTTATTGTAAACAAGTTAAGGGGTACATTCAACTGTGTTGCTGTTAAGGCTCCCGGCTTCGGCGACAGAAGAAAGGAAATGCTTAAGGATATTGCCGTACTTACAGGCGGTACCGTTATCAGCAGCGAGCTTGGTCTTGAGCTTAAGGAAGCTACAATGGATATGCTCGGCAAGGCTAAGACAGTTAATGTTTCCAAGGAAAACACTATTATCGTAGGTGGTGCAGGTGATAAGGCTGACATTGATGCAAGAGTAGGTCAGATCCGTGCTCAGCTTGAGGAATCCACCTCTGAATTTGATAAGGAAAAGCTTCAGGAAAGACTTGCTAAGCTTGTTGGCGGTGTTGCCGTTATCAAGGTTGGTGCAGCTTCCGAAATGGAACTTAAGGAAAAGAAGCTCCGTATGGAGGATGCCCTTGCAGCTACAAAGGCAGCTGTTGAGGAGGGTATCATCAGCGGTGGTGGATCTGCATATATCCACTGTATCCCAGCTGTTGAAAAGGTTTACAACGAGCTTACAGGTGACGAAAAGACAGGTGCAGGCGTTATCCTTAAGGCACTTGAAGCACCTCTCCGTCAGATTGCAGTTAATGCAGGTCTTGAGGGTGCCGTTATTGTAAACAACGTTAAGAAGAGCGGTAATGATGAAGGCTTCAATGCCCTTACTGAGGAATATGTAAACATGGTTAAGGAAGGTATTATCGACCCTGCCAAGGTTACAAGAAGTGCACTTCAGAACGCAAGCAGTGTTGCATCCACTATCCTTACTACCGAGTCAGTTGTAGCTGATATTAAGGAGCCAGAGCCTCCAATGCCAGCAGGCGGTGCCGGTATGGGCGGTATGATGTAATTAAATAATTAATATATTTGTCCCCCGAGGGTTTAACCTTCGGGGGATTTTTTGGGTGGAAAAATAGTGCTTATCTTTCAATACGTTTCTGCAAGATTGATAACATTTAATCCCTTTTTTACTGCCCATCTAAGAGTTTGAGCTGCCCCACCCCAACTATGTTTTACATAGCAAATTGCATAGGCAGCATTATCCACAAGATATCTGTTCCTTGCCGGAATGGCTGCCTTGAAACTATACTTTTCAAGACTCTCTGGATAAATAATTGAATTGAAATACTTTTTTTCGGCTATATTGTATGCAAGGTATGGAATTACCAAGTAGTTTCTGATATAAGGATAGCTACTCCTAAGATCAGATACGATCCTTGCACACAGCCAATCAAATGAACCCATGCCGCCATTAAGAAAATCCGTTACGCCACACTCTATTAATCTTATTGTTTCATTCATTATATCATCATAACTTACTTCATAACATTCTCTGTGGCCTATAAAGATGGCTGTTGTTTCTTTTTTCATTTCAAAATTCACCCCTTCTCTCATAAGTTTAACAGATACAAAAACATAAATCAACTCTAATAGAGTTGATAACCTCCTTATAGAATGTGTATAACGCATCTGACTTCACCTATACTATCAGTATATATAACACTCTGACAGGAGGTGCCCCAATGGAACTTGAAAATATCGGCAAGAACATTCGCAAATATCGTCTTATTAAAAAACTCCGTCAGGAGGATCTTGCGGAAAAAGCCAATTTAAGTATTAACTATGTTGGTGCAATAGAAAGAGGGGAAAAAATCCCCTCCCTTGAAACCTTTATATCAATCATAAATGCCCTTGGTGTTTCAGCGGATATGGTCCTTGCTGATGTCATTGAAAAGGGGTATATTGTAAAAACTTCCATGCTGGCTCAGAAATTAGACAAAATTTCAAATGAGGACCGTGCCATGATCTATGATGTCATAGATGCAATATTGAAACATTCCAAACAGAGCATCTGACTGCAATTAAATAAGCATGCTATGAACTATCCCCCGGAGATACAACCGGGGGATTTTTTTTGTGAAAGGACAATGATACAGGCAATATAACTATTGACATTGAAATAATAATATTATACAATAATATCAGATAAGCAGTGCTGTAACAGATATATAAATAAATTTCAGATAGTATAAAACAAGGCATTGGCCTCTATCCTATGACGGAATATTTCTATGTCAGGAGGTTTTAATATGAAAAAACGTTTTTTATTAAAAGTCATACCATTTATTTTGTCAGCCACGGTATTTTCCCAGAACGTGTACGCCTTTTCTTCCTTTATAAAACCCTGTGATATTTACGATATCAATACAGACGGAGAGGTTACCGCATCTGATGCTGCAAATATCCTGAACTATGTTTTATTTGGTACATCTGACCTTACATCTGAAACACAGCAGGAGATCATTTCTCTGGCAGGGGTACCCAAGGGAGCACATCTGACTGCCAACAATGCTGCATCAGCCCTTTATACCTCCCTGGGCAAGGAGGCAGCATATTCAAAGAAGGTCTTTAATTTCAGCACCCTGGAAAAGGGTGAATACAACAGTGAACACGTGGTCAACGAATATCTGACCCTGGTGGGAACCGAAAACAGTCCTGTTGAAGTTGCAGAAAGGGATGTAAATGACCAGTTTTATGAAAGCTATCCCCTTAGGGCAAGGCTCCTGGGCGGAGGAGAGATTGAAAACAACTATATCAGAATCGCCCTTGACAGACCCGCCGCAATAAGAATCCTTGCCTCCCCCGGGAAAATGGTCAGCACAATGGAGATCTTCAATACGCCGGATAAATACGGAAGATGGCTTTATCTCTATGATGAAAATTTCCAGGTGATGGACAGCTTTAACCGCTGGTATGAATCAAACAATATGGACCTGGGTATCAGGACTGCCCACCTCTATACAGATAATGTACTGGAACCGGGAACCTATTATCTGGGCGTATCAACGGAACACGGCATAGATATAGAGGAAATAGGGATCTATGAGTTCTGATGCTTTCAAGTGTTGACAGAAAAGCCACCATTCTAAACAAATGATCCCTGCAAAGTCCCTGTTCTTAATACTCTCTATCCCCCCAAGTATGGCTTTGGGGGATTTTTTATGAAAAAGTACAAGGGAAACTATATCTGTTGACCCTGGGAAGACGGTATTGTATAATGCTGTTATACACAAAAAACAGGGGCAGAATATCTGTTCCGGAGCAGGTGAAACAATGAGTGACAGAAACGCATACAACAAGGAAATAAAAAACAGGATCCAAAAGGGAAAAGACTACAAGCAATTCACTCTGGAGGGGAAAAGCACAGAGCTTATAGCCGAAATAAATGATGAGGAGCGCCTTATGGGGGTCTGCTACGACTTACTGGCAGACGATAAGGAATTAAGCAGTGAGGAAAGGACCAACCTTAACCTTGTACTGGAGGCGGAGGCAGAGTCCCTTAAAAAGACCTCGTCAAATCTATGGAAGTCCTATAGATTGGTGGAAACCATGGCAGACGAGTTGGAAACACGGACAAAGGAAGTGGAAAAGAGCCTGAAAAAGCATATCTTCCCTGTTCCCCCCTCAAACACCGTTATTGACTATCAGGAGGAAAGGCGCAACAATTTTGCCCAGGGGCTTAATTTCTATAAACTGTTTCTTATATGTTTTATAGGAAGCTTTGGGGGTGTTGTTGTTGAAATAATATGGTGTCTTATAAGAAACGGATACATAGAAAGCAGATCCGGGCTTGTTTATGGTCCCTTTAATCTGCTGTATGGCTTCGGAGCTGTTGTTATGACACTGGCACTGTATAAATACCGCAACAGAAGCAGCTCCATTTCATTTGCAGGGGGAATGATAACGGGTAGTATTGTTGAATATTTATGCTCCTGGGGACAGGAGATGGTTTTAGGCTCCCGTTCCTGGGATTACAGTGATATGCCCTTTAACCTTAACGGAAGAATTTGTCTTCTATATTCAATATTTTGGGGTATTTTGGGTGTAATGTGGATAAAAAACGTATATCCCAGAATGGCAAAGGCAATACTGCATATTCCTAATAAGATGGGAAAGATAATCACATGGGTTCTTGTTGTCTTTATGTTGGTTAATGTAACCGTATCGGGTGTTGCAGTTATGCGATGGGCTGAACGGGTAAAGGGCATAGAGGCTTCGGGAACATTTTGGGGATTTATTGACGAACGGTTTCCCAATGAAAGAATGGAAAGGATTTATCCCAACATGGTATTTTAAAATCCATAAAACAGGTCAAATTATAATCCACCGTCTACCGGCAATATTTAAGGTCACACATGGTTTTCCTCTGTGTGACCTTTTTTGTTATATCCTTCTTATACCGAAAAGTGCGTTAAGTAAAGCCCAATTCTGGGGAAAGTCCCTTGACAGGTTCCAATAGCCTATACCTGCAAGATTATATTCATCAAGGAGCATCAGCTTGGCATATATACTTCTTGCATCCTCAAACCACACCTCATGACCGTCATTGTCATATCTGAAATAGGGTGTCTGGGCAGCTTCATCATACTCTATAACAGCTCCATTTGCCGCCGCTATCTCTATTGCCTGCTGGGGTGAGATGGATCGCGCCATGGTACCCTTCTGATAGGGCAAAGTCCAGTCATAGCCGTAAAGGGGTATACCCATAAGAAGCTTTTGGGGCTGTATCTGGGTAACGGCATACTTCACTACATCCTCCACCTTATTAATGGGTGCAACCGCCATGGGCGGGCCGTATGTGTATCCCCATTCATAGGTCATAATAAGGGCGAGATTGGCGGCTCTGCCCATAGCATAGTAGTCATGGGCTTCATAAAGGAGTCCACTCTGTGCCGAAGAAGTTTTAGGTGCAAGGGCAATCAGGGTTAAAAATCCCTCACTGTTAAGGCGCTTTGTAAGCCGCTCCACAAAGTCTGCATAAGCCTCCTTATCCCCCTGGGGCACATACTCAAAGTCAATATCCAGCCCATAATAGCCCTTGTTATACATATTGACAATAATCTTTTCAATAAGTATATCCTGAAGCTGGGGAGAGTTAAGGAGGGTGTGGGCAAGTTCATTGGAAAAACTGCCGTCGGCTGTAAGGGTAGAAAGGAGCATAACAGGCTTAACCCCATAGGAGGAGGCAAGGGCTATAAGCTCCTCATCAGCCGGGGCAATAAGGTCACCCTCAGGAGAAAATCCATAGGTAAAAATCGTCAGCATGGTAAGGTAAGGGAGAGCCTTTTCAATAAGTCTGCGGTCCGTATAGGGATAGGCATAACCGTTTACAATAAGCTCCCTTCCCCTTTCACTCTCATCATCGTAATGGAGAACCATGGTTTCACCTGCATATATATCCCGACCCAGTACCTGGGGATTGTTCCGCAACAGCTGGTTAATATCCTCCCCCTGCATCCTTGCAATGGATGCCACACTGTCCCCCTCCTTTACGGTGTACACCTGTGAAGGACGCCTTATAACAAGGGTCTGCCCCGGCACAAGATCACGGGTGGGTGGAGAATTAAGGTTAATAATAACATAAGGGGGCACATTATGACTAAGGGCAATGCTTTCAATGGTGTCCCCTGCCTTAACGGTGTGTATAAGCATATATTACCTCCGATAGTCTGCCTCAGACTATTATATGCCCCAAAGGGCAGGTTATGACGGATATAATACAGCCCCACAGGTTGAAAAAACATAATTACTGTGTTATGCTTAGTTTAACTAATTGCAAAAGTACAGGAGGGGGAACATGATAGAGAAAAAACTGGGCAAACAGCTGCGAGGGGCTGTATACTGGGCACTTGCATTAATTGTTATATTCCTTGTTTGCGGCGGCGCACTTTCGGCATACCTCTATAAAACACGGGAAGAGGTAACCAGAAATCAGGTTATTGCCGAGGCAGAGGAGTACAAAAAGAGGATACTTAAACAGTTCGAGTCGGACTCACGGCTTTTAAGAACCTTTGCAGATCTCATTTCCCTTAAGGATAATAACGACCTTCTTATTGAAGAAATAGACAAATTTAAAGCTGATAATCAATTCCTTACCATACTGTACTACAATACCAATGGTCAGGGAATCATCTCCAATATGGATGAGGATACCATATCAGGGGCAGACCTTAACGCCGTTGCTCCCGAGGCAAGGCAGTCCATCCTCCTTGCACTGGAAAAGGGAGAGGAATCCGTATCCAGGCTCTTTGAAAGCAATATTTCCCAGACAAGGGTCTTTGTATACACAGTCCCCGTTTACAGAAACGGAGAAATAATAGGGGCTCTTTCTGCCAGTGACCATATTGAGATATTTTCCGAAATATTGTCAGGGGATACGGTGTTAGGTGGCGGCGGATACATCCACCTGATAGGCTCCCAAGGCAGGTTTTTGATAAAATCCCCTAAAATGATAGTTAAGGAGAATATACCCACCATATTTGACGGGGCATATCTTTCGGACAGTGAAAAGGAAACCGTAATGACTGCCCTTACCAATCAGGAAAGGCTGTTTTCCCACTTCAAAAATAACGGAAGCTCCTATTTGTTTCTCCTTGAACCAATAGGCATAAACGGCTGGTATCTTCTGTGTGTAAACACCGGGGAGGGTCTGGCGGCAAATACCCATGCCTCTGCCCTTGTTACCCAGATAACATTTTTGGGAATATTTATCCTGATTATTGTCCTGATGTTAAGGGGATACAGACTGCTACGCAACTACAGCAGGGATCTGTTGGGATACGCCTACCATGACCAGCTTACAGGGGCTGAAAATCTCCTGAGGTTTCGCCAGAGGCTTTATGAAGCCCTTAACAACGGAGGTGGCAGTGTAGCGGCTCTGAGTATAAGGCAATTTCCCTTTATTAACGAGATATTCGGCAGGGAAAGGGCTGACAAGCTCCTTTGTCTGATAAAGGAAAAGGCGGAATGTCATCTTACCCAAGGGGAATTTTTCTGCCGTGACACAATGGACAGCTTTTACCTCTTTTTCAGGGATACCGAGGAGGATTTATTAAAAAAACGCATTGAGGAATTTATGGAGGACGTGTGCAGAAACACCGATATAAGTCATAAAGACTACCGCCTTGCCCTGTACTGCGGCGTTGCTTCAACTACGGAAGTTAAAGACAGTGAAGAAGCGGCGGAGGCACTTATGACCCATGTCCAGTTTGCCCTTTCCAGTGCAAAGGGTCATCATGACAGCTCAATATGGTTTTTTGACAGTGAACTGCACAAGACGGAGGAGCTGGAAAACTACATTGAAAGTCATATGCACTCTGCCCTTGAGGATGGGGAGTTTAAAATGTTTTTACAGCCTAAGAAAAACCTTGACACCAACAGGATAGAGGGAGCAGAAGCACTTGTTCGCTGGCATACTCCCCAGGGCAGGCAGATATTTCCCGACAGTTTTATCCCCCTCTTTGAGAAAAACGGCTTTTGCCTTAAGCTGGATATGTATATGGTGGAACAGGCATGCAAACAGATACGTTCATGGACAGAGCGGGGTATTGAGCCTATTGCCATATCGGTAAATCAGTCAAAACTCCTGTTCTTTGAGGAAAACTACATCAGTATGCTGAAGGACACACTGAAAAAATATAATGTACCTGCCGGTCTTATTACACTGGAAATACTGGAGGGACTTGCCCTTGAAAACGAGGACATTCTTAACGAAAGGATAACCGCCCTACAGGCAGAGGGCTTTAAAATATCCCTTGATGACTTCGGAAGCGGATATTCCTCCCTTAACACCCTGGGCAAGCTTAAGATAAACGAGCTTAAGCTGGACAGGGATTTTCTCCTTAAGGCATCGGGTGAGAACTCCCAACGTGTAAGGCTTATTATGGAATATATAGTAAAGCTGGCAGAAACCCTTGGCATATCCACAGTGGCAGAGGGTGTGGAAACCACAGAGGACGAGGAATTTATAAAATCCATCGGCTGTAAAACAGGTCAGGGCTATCTGTACAGTAAACCAATCAGCGCGGCGGAATTTGATGAAAAATATATGAGTCGGGATTAATAGAAAGTCCCGGGAACAGGCAGGGAATTTCAGGCACATTTCCCTGCCTCTTTTGATTTGATTATAATTGACAGAACCTTATAACTATTATAAAATTAAAATATAAACTATAAGGGAGGTATTTATTATGAGGAAAAGCAATTTTTTCATTATGTTCCTGATACTTGCCCTGTTTATGGGTGTTACAGGGGTATATGGGGCAGGAAGGATTACCGTACTGGTTGACGGCGAACCTATTTCCACCGATCAGGAGGCGGTAATTGTAAATGGCAGAACTCTGCTGCCCATGAGGGCAATATTTGAGGCATTGGGGGCAGATGTTGAATGGGAAAGTGAAAGCAAAACCGTTATGGCTTTTACAGATGATGTAGCGGTACGTTTTATTGTAGGTGAACCCTCCATGACCTATGGGGAAATAGGAGGTGTTGCCCAGACCACAGGCCTTGACACAGCCCCTGCCATTATCAACAGCAGGACAATGATACCTGCAAGGGCAGCGGCAGAGGCACTGGGCTGTACAGTGGACTGGGATGCTGACAACTACAGGGTTACCATAACCTCCCCAGGAGGAAACAGGGCGGAAATCACCACCCGGCCAACCACCGAAAGGGTTACCGAAGCTACCACCCGCAGGATAACCACCACCGAAACCACCACTGAGGCCACCACTTCAACCTTTGATATTGATATATCCTACGTTTCAGGCTATGGCGGAATGAACAGGAGGGAAACTCCAAACGGACTTGTGGACGGCAATACAGGGACAAAGTGGTGCTCATATCTTTACGATGAGGGTATCTATGCAATATGGGAAAGCTCAAGACCTGTAAAGGTTACAGGCTACACAATGGTAACAGGCAATGATACAGGCTCATACCCCGGCAGAAATCCCACCGACTGGGTGCTGTACGGATGTAATTCCTCAGGTGAGCCTGACAAGGACAGCAACTGGCAGGTTATTGATGAAAGACGGGGAGATTCCACTCTGCCATCTTCCAACTACAGCGAAAGATACTTTACAGTATCAGGAGATGTACCTGAGTACAAGTACTTTATGCTGACAATAGAGGGTGTAAGGTCAGGGAACATATTCCAGCTTTCAGAACTTGCCCTTAACTATGAGGGCAGCGGAGTTGACACACCTTCCGTGGGAGGCGGAAGCACCCCTGCTCCTACTCCCGGAGGTAACCGTGACCGTATAAGACAATGTGATATGTGCAGCAACGGCAGAGTAAGCTGCCCATACTGCCATGGCACAGGCATAGGTCAGACCATATATATTATGGGAATGCCTACACCTCAAAGCTGTACCTACTGCGGCGGTGCAGGCTGGAGAGTGTGTGATAAATGCGGCGGCAGCGGTCAGATAGAAGAATAATATAAGCAACGGAAAGGGGCAGTCATTCAGATTGATGGCTGCCCCTTGTTTTCTGTGATCTTTTCTAATTCTAAAATGATATGCTTTTTGCGACATTATATGCCAACATAACAGGTACTGCATTTCCCACCATTTTATATCCATCAGAAACATCTGTATAGTAAAATATAAATTCATCTGGAAACGTCTGTATTCTAGCACATTCTCTAACTGAAAGACGCCTGTACAAGCTTTCTTTACCAGGTACAAATATTCGTTTATTTTTTTCTACTAAAATCATTTTTGGCGCTTGAGGATGAATAGGCGCATGTCTACCTCCTGCTTGAATCGTAAATGATTGCTCATCCCAACCTCGCACACGATTCCTTGACATATAAATTGTCGAAAATCCACCATTCATATATTCATGATTAGGCACAATACAATCACTCCCATTTGTTTTATTTTTATCTTTTGCCTTTATTGCGGTATCTTTTAAGTCCCATATAGCATCCTTTAAAGTAAGCTTATAGTTCAATGGTTCAGGAAAATTATAATCTATATTTAAATCTTTTCTAAAGCCAATATAAAAAACTCTTTTTCTATCTTGTGGAACTCCATAGTTAGCTGCATTAGCCAAATTTACAGTTACATTATATCCTACTGCATCAAAATGAGATAATATATTCTGCACAGCTTCCTTATGCAATTTTGAAAGCATTCCTGAAACGTTTTCCGCTACAAAAAACTTTGGTCTTTTATCTTTTAAAATTCTAATAAATTCATAAAACAATTTTCCACGATTATCCTCTATGCCCCGTTGTGCCCCAGCTTCACTCCAGCTTTGACATGGAGGACCTCCAATAATCCCGTCGCATTCTGGAATATCATCTGACGAAATGTTTCTAATATCCCTTTTATCAAGCGGTATATTATGATTTTTTTCATAAGTTTCCCATATGGTTTTATCATACTCATTTGCCCACAAAATATTAAATCCAGCTTTTTTGAAACCTAAATCTAATCCCCCTGCCCCCGAAAATAAACTTATAACATTCATTAAAAATTCTCCTATACTGTATATGTAATTAGCTTTGCCTCTTTTAATTGAGCCGGATTATTTGGATTTTTTATTTTAACATTTGTTATTTTGAAATCGGAAATAATTCGACTAATCTTTTCCAAATCGTCATAATTATCAAATGAATAATATTTATCATTGTTAATAATCGACATAAAATTAAACTTTTTTGAATAATCCCGTTTATATATATAATTAAATACGTTGAACGGATTTTCTATCCCCCACATACCACGAACACGCAAATACGTAATTCCTAGTGGATCTACTCTATTAACTCTACCTAGTTCTTTTGTTTCTGAAAATTCTACACCGTTTATGCTTTCTACTCCCGTTTTGATAACATTTTTTATTTCTTCATAAACAAGTCTGTCAGCACAATAATCATCACCATATACCAATGCTAAAGACTTGAGATTATTTTTATCGACAACACCTACAGCATAAATCATATCTTTTACAGTCCAGTTTTCACAAGTGCGGCATGCATTTTTAATCATGGGGCTATCAGCAAATAGTTTTGCTTTTGGATAACTGCTGTTCAATGCCAATGATGCATCGTTTGATTCTACTTTTTTAACCTCTATTGCATCACCACCACGTAACATAGAGTCAGGTGGATTATTCTGATTTCCCAAATAACTGAATACTTCTGATAATTTTTCATTTCTTATATTCTCATCTTTTTCATTTACCGTTCCTGCAAAAATATCTTTAATATATTCCTCTAAAGCTTCCCCCATATTATTCGCTCTATTATGACTTTCGGAATAAACCCTCAATTCAAATTTAGTATTTGTAACAAGTTGTATTATTGCGTCTATAATATTTGCCATTATAAATTTCTCCTTGATTTTATATGTTAACAAAGCCAAAAGTGACTGATTGAATATATTGTAAAACTTAATCAAGCCAGTAAATCATCCCTCAATCTTTCTGTCAGCTAAAATTATAATATAAAAATACAAAAATGGCAATACCAATAGAAATTAGTCATTTTTTACGCTCCTAATGGCAACTTAAGGTAATTAAGAATTCATCAAAAAATCTTCAAACATATTACCACAACAATAACAAAAACGCAGCATTCCTTATCTTATCTCTTATTTCACGTTTTAGGTGTCTATAAATTCTATTTACCACCTCCTAAAGCGTAATATCTGATATTCATAATAAACTCAATCTACCGCCTGACCTTATTTCCCCCAAGCCATCTGCTTAGCTTTTCCAAGGCCCTGACATTTTCCCTTGTAAAAATAATGGACTTTCTTCCGTAAAAACTACACTTAAGCCTGTTTTTCAATTTACTGCTCATAAAGCCCTCCATATATAAAAAAGAGCCGCACTAAGTACAGCTCTTTGGTATTATTCTGCCATATCCTCCGGCAATTTATTGTAATATGCCTCAAGGCGATAGATAGGCATTCCCTTACCTGAAAACTTTTCCTCATACTCGGTCATTACATTGCCCTCATAGTCGGAATTATGCAGGTCAAGGGATATATTATGAAGTCGCCAGCCCTTATCGGCAATTTCGTTAAGGCTGAACTCAAAGAGGATCATATTATCCGTCTTCATAAATATCTCTCCGCCCTTACTGCCGAAAAGCCTCTCGTATATGTTAAGGAAGTTTTTATGGGTAAGCCTGCGCTTAGCCCACTTTTTTCTCCTATGCCAAGGGTCACAGAAGTTGATATAAAGTCTGTCTATTTCCTCCGGAGCAAAGATCTCCTCCATCCCCGCAACATCTGCACAGATAAAGGCTAAATTATCCCCCACCTCTGCAAGACGGCTCTTTTTAAGGGCGGTAACTATAATCTGCTCCTCCCTTTCCACACCGATAAAATTAATCTGGGGGTAAAGCTTACTCATTTTAGTAATAAACTGACCCTTGCCACAGCCTATCTCCACATAGATAGGATTGTCATTGCCGAAAAATTCCTTCCACTTACCCCTGTTTTCAGCAGGACCGGAAACAATGCTCTTATTTGAGCTAAGCTCCTCCTCTGCCCAGGGCTTTTTCCTGTAACGCATATATAAATAATTCCTTTCTTATTCCACCGTCCTGATAAGATAACACATATCCCCCTCCGAGGGCGTCTTATCCTCCAGGGGCTTTATTTCGTTAAATCCCTGTATGCCTGCCTCCAGCCTGTAGTCAGCCTTGTACTGCCAGGGCACGCCAAACATAAGTGCAGCCCCCTGTCTGCCCAGTATAAGGTGATGAAAATGCCTGCAACCGTATACCACAAGGGGATCCCTCATATATTTCCACAGGGCGCCCACCATTGCAAGCTCCCTTATGTTTATCCTTATCCATTCTCCCTGACAGCCGAAAAATGGCTCTACCCGCTCATGGCGGTTAAAAAGCAGATCCCTTTCATCAAGCTGTGCATACTCGTTAAGCTCCTTTATATCATCACTTAAGCGGCATACAATAGACTTAAAGACCTCCTTTTCCTGGTCATCGGATCCTTTATCCTCCGGCTCCTGCTTATCTGCCTCAGGCTTATCTGCTTCAGGCTCCTCTGGCCCCTTTTCCTCCTCCTGAGGTGGTTCCTCCTTAAGCATAAAACATTTTTGCCAATCATACTCACCCTTTACAAAACCTATTGACACAGGCTGTAAATCCTCTGAAATAACCGCCAACGCCCTTATGCCACGGGGGTCTGCCGTCCTTACCTCACATCTGAGGGCACATCTGCCTCTGCTGTCTGTATTAAGGGGCTGTGGCAGCAGCTGGTATGTATCCTCCCACAGAAGATAGGGTCTGCACAATTTGTCTGTGGGTATCCCGTTAAGCTGTAGGGTAACCCTGCACTTATCCCCCTCATATTCCAATACCGCCCTGCCCTTATCCATTGACAGGGGTATCCTGCTGTAGTTATTCATCCCCATGCCTCCTAAAAGCCTTTGGAGATACTATATGCGGCAGGTATGGGCTTTATGCAGACAGGAATAAAACTCACTGCCATTAATTATAGATTATATTTGCCAAAATGTAAAGTATAAAACAAGCCATACCAAAAAATAAGCTATGCCTTTAACGAAAGTGCTTACAGGCATTACCTGCATGGGTATACACTTTTCAACATGCTAAAAGGAGCCGTCCTGCAAAAGGCGGCTCCTTTGGATTATTTTTCACATGGCATTATATAACTGTTATCAAGGGTCTTTTGTATTATATAGGAAGCATCTGCGGCAGTCAGACCTTTGCTTGCATCTGCATCAAGATAATAATCAGGTTCTCCGCCTTTTTTCTCAAGATCGGTAATAAAACTGCCGTCAAGTACCTTTTGCATTAACATAGCCCCATCACCTGCTGTTAAAAGTCCGTCTCCGTTGGCATCACCATAAATAAATGTAATATATTCCACATTGTAGCCTTGAGCCAATGCCCATTGTTCCCCATAGCTGCCCTCTATTACCCTAACGGTAGTCAAAGGGGTTCCCTCAAAGGTAGTATCCTCTATGGCTGTTACAGAATCTGTAATACTGATTGAAACAAGGGAGGAACAATCCTTAAAGGCAAGGGCACCCATAGATGTAACTCCGTCAGGAACAGTCAGCTCAGTGAGATTAGTACAACCCTCAAAGGCACCTGCCCCTATTGCTGTAACCTTAATCCCATCCACGGTGTATGGTATCTCGTCAATAACAACAGATGTATCACTGTCTGTTATAACACCCTCCATATCATAATAAATATTACCACCCTCTACAGGATATACACCGTCGGGAGTTTCAGTTATGCCCGGATCCTGTGGAATATCCGGCTCATCAGGTTGTTGGGCATCTGAATAATTATAGTGAACGGTAACAGAGTCCAGCTCATCAGTTAGTCTGGTTATACTGTTCCACTCCTCCTCACTTCCCTCATAATAAATATCACTCAGGTTATCACAATGAAGAAAAGCACCTATTCCTATCCATTCTAAACTTTTGGGAATATTTACACAGGTTAAGCTGCTACAGCCATAGAATACATAGATGGAAATGCTATTAATACCCCGGGGAATGCTTATGTTTGTTAAACTGCTGCAATCCCTGAATGCTTCAGTCCCTATTAACGTAATACTGTCAGGGAGGTTTATTTCTTTTAAGCTGCTGCAACCATAGAATGCATGCATTTTAATACCCGTAATGCCCTCAGGGAGGTTTATTTCTTTTAAGCTGCTGCATTTACTGAATGCACTTTCACCTATTCCCGTAATGCTGTCAGGGAGGCTTATACTGGTTAAGCTGCTACAGCCACTGAATGTGGCAATTCCAATCCCCCTAATGCCATCAGGGAGGCTTATGCCTGTTATGCCGCTGCAGCCACTGAATGCACCACTTCCAATTAGCGTAATGCCATCAGGGAGGCTTATGCCCGTTAAGCTGCTGCAGCCACTGAATGCACTGTCCCCGATTTCCGTAATACCATCAGGGAGGCTTATGCCAGTCAAGCCGCTGCAGCTACTGAATGCCTGATTTCCAACCTCCCTGACAGTGTCAGGGATTACAAAATCTCCTTCTTTACCTGCAGGATAATTAATAATCTTTGTAAAATCCTTATTATATAATACTCCGTCAACAGAGCTAAATAAGGCATTGTTTCCGGTGGTGCTAATTTCGGTTAAACTGCTACAGCCATTGAATACACCATCCCCAATTTCCGTAACACTGTCAGGAATGCTTATGTCTGTTATGCTGATACAGTAACGGAATGCAGCTCTTTCAATGGTTGTAACACTGTTGGGGATATCTATGTCCGTTAAGCTGCTGCAAAAGGAGAAGGCAGAGCTTCCAATAGTCGTAACGCTGTCAGGAATGCTTATACTCCTTAAGCTGCCGCAGTCACTGAAAGCGTAATCCCCAATGGTCATAACCCCATCAGAGATTCTCAGGCTTGTTAAGCTGCTGCAGTTGGCAAAGGTGCGCTGCTCAATTGTTGTAATACTGCCCGGGATACTTATATCTGTTAAACTGTCACAGCCAAAAAACGCAAGTCTCCCGATAGCCGTAACGCTGTCAGGAATATTTATACTTGTTAAGCTGCTGCAGCCATAGAATGCATATTCTCCAATAGTCGTAACACTGTCAGGAATGCTTATACTCCTTAAGCCGCTGCAGCCATCAAATGCTTCACTCCCAATAGTCGTAACGCTGTCAGGAATGGTTATGTCTGTTAAGTTATTGCAGTTATGGAATGCAGAGCTTCTAATGGTTGTAATCTTTATCCCGTCAATTTCACCCGGAATATCGGCAGCCACAACGGATTCATCACAATCAATTATTTCTCCCAATATATTATAGTAGATATTACCCCCTTCAACGGCATAGGAAAAATCTCCCGTTACCATAACAGTAAGGGCTGCATCGGAGGTGGTATCATCCCCACCTATTGTCCCTGCCATAACAGTACTTACACCCACATCAGGCAAAGTTACAGCCACCGCAAGAATCAGGCTGACAAGTTTTCTTTTGAATTTCATGCCTAACAACTCCTTTTTTCGTAATTATATTCGATTTATACAGGAGAAGATAATTTTTACTTCTGCTTAGGTCTACCCTATGATATAACACAAATAAATTTATCTTTAACCTATTTAATTACTGTCTTATATATATATTATATGTTTTTACTATAAAAGTCAATTTAATATAATAATAAGGAGCATATTTATATAAAATATTTTTATGTATAATATAAAAGGCTGTTCTCCCAACAGGAAAACAGCCTTTAACATTATTTATTCTATTCCGCAAAGGCATCTGCCAGCTTTGCAAAGTCCTCAAGGGAGAGGCTCTCTCCCCTGACCCGTTCATCAAAGCCATTAGCCTTAAGTATTTCCCCCAGCTGTGCCTTATCGAAGTTAAAATCGTTGCTATTAAAGAGGCAGTTTACAAGGGTCTTTCGCCTTTGGGAAAACGCCGCCTTAATAAGCCTGAACATAAGTGCCTCGTCCTTTACCTCAACAGGTGGCTTTTCATAGGGGGTAAGCCTTATAACCGCCGAGTCCACATTAGGCCGTGGCATAAAACAGTTCTGGGGCACATTAGCCACCAGGTAGGGTTCACAATAGTACTGAACAGCCAGAGAAAGGGCACCGTAGTCCTTAGAGGAGGGCTGTGCCTGCATACGCAGGGCAACCTCCTTCTGAATCATAACGGTAATACTTTCAACAGGCAGCCTTTGCTCCAGTATACCCATAATAATGGGGGTAGTAATATAATAGGGGAGGTTGGCAACCAGCTTAAGTCTGGTATCACCTGCCAACGCCCTTATATCTGTCTTTAATATATCATTATTAATGATCTCTATATTGTCAAAGTCGGAGAGAACCTCCTTTAAAATAGGCACAAGGGTCTTGTCGATTTCCACGGCAATGACCTTTCCCGCACTCTTTGCAAGTGCCTGGGTAAGGGTACCTATACCTGGGCCTATTTCAAGCACCGTATCCTCCTTTGTAATATCCGCAGAGGAAATTATCTTGTTAAGGACGTGCTCATCTATTAAAAAGTTCTGACCGAAGTTCTTCTTGAAGGCAAAATCGTATTTCTGAATAATAGCTTTGGTTTTTGCCCCAAGTCCCAATTCCCTGTCCATATTACTTTACAAGGACAGATGCAGCTGCATCACGGCCTGCCTTAAGGGCATCGGCAATCTTTTCGGGATTCTTGCCACCTGCCTGAGCCATATTAGGACGACCGCCGCCGCCACCGCCGCAGATACCTGCCGCTACCTTAACTATATCTCCTGCCTTGGCGCCTGCCTTAACGGCATCATCACTGCACATAACAACAAGATTTACCTTGCCCTCTGCACCGCTTGCAAGGAGGATAACGGCACTGCCCAGCTTATCCTTAAGTCTGTCTCCAAGATTTCTGAGGCCGTTCATATCAAGACCCTTTGCCTCACCTGCAACAAACTTAATACCGTTCATATCCTCAGCAGAGTTTATAAGGTCATCCACAAGGGAGCCGCTGAGCTTTGCCTTAAGGCTCTCAACTTCCTTTGCAAGGTTCTTGTTTTCCTCAAGGATAGAGGCAATACGTCTGCGGATATTCTGTGGAGTTGTCTTAAGCATATCCATCATTTCATTAAACATATAGCCCTGTTCCTCGTAATAGTTAAGTACGCCAAAGCCTGTAAGTGCCTCAATACGTCTTACACCTGCGGAAACACCGCTTTCTGAAATTATCTTGAAGGAACCTGCCTGGGCAGTGTTCTTAAGGTGAGTACCGCCGCAGAACTCCTTGGAGTAGCCGCCGATGTCAACTACACGTACAGTTTCCCCGTACTTTTCGCCGAAAAGTGCAGTTGCTCCTGTCTTTTTAGCCTCCTCAAGGGTCATTATCTTAACCTCAACGGGATGTGCCGCAAGGATGTGCTCGTTTACCATTCGCTCTATCCTTACAAGGTCCTCACGGGAGATAGCCTCAAAGTGGGTAAAGTCAAAACGGAGATGGTTATTGTCCACAAGGGAACCTGCCTGCTCAATATGGGCACCCAGTACCTCCCTTAATACAGCCTGAAGAATATGGGTTGCAGTATGGTTTCTTGCAATGGCAAGCCTTCTGAAGCTGTCAACCTCCATATTTACAATATCCCCTACATGAAGGGTACCGCTTTCCACAACACCGCTGTGAAGGAACTTATTACCGCCGAACTTTGTACAGTCCTCAACTGTTATCTTAAGTCCCTTATCACCTGTAACAACGCCGCTGTCACCGCACTGACCACCCATTTCCGCATAGAATGGGGTCTTGTCGGTGATAAATACAACCTTGTCACCCTCCTGTACCTGATCCATTATTTCATCACCTGATACAACGGCAAGTACCTTTGCACCCTGAAGGGTAGTGTCGGTATAGCCTGTAAACTCTGTGGACATGGCAGGATCAAGGCTGTTGAAGATAGTTTCGTCAGCTCCCATATAGGTACTTTCCCCACGGGCTGACCTTGCCCTTGTACGCTGCTTTTCCATTTCATTACGGAAGGCATCTTCATCTACGGTAATACCAGCCTCACCAAGGATCTCCTCCATAAGGTCAAGGGGGAAGCCGTAGGTATCGTACATCTTAAAGGAGTCCTCGCCTCCCATAACATCGGCGCCCTCTGCCTTTTTGATTTCATCTATCTTCTGCTTTAATATCTGTAAGCCGATATCAAGGGTAGCATAGAAACGCTCCTCCTCGGCTGTAATTGTCTTAATGATATTTTCACGCTTTTCCACCAGCTCAGGATAAGCCTCACCTGAATTGGAGATAACCACCTTACACATATCAGCAAGGAACTTGCGGTCAATGCCAAGGAGCTTACCATGACGTGCGGCACGTCTTAAAAGTCTGCGGAGTACATAGCCCCTGCCCTCATTGGATGGACGTACACCATCTGCAAGCATAAAGGTTACTGAACGGATATGGTCGGTAATAACACGGATGGACACGTCATCATCGTGATTTACGCCGTATTCCTTGCCGCTGATACGGCATACCTCGTCCCTTATCATCTTAACGGTATCCACATCAAAAATAGAGTTTACACCCTGAAGTACCGTTGCAAGTCTTTCAAGACCCATACCTGTATCAATGTTAGGATGGGCAAGATTGG
Organism: uncultured Eubacteriales bacterium; assembly: GCA_949293325.1. Lineage (GTDB taxonomy): Bacteria > Bacillota > Clostridia > Lachnospirales > CAG-274 > CALWRD01. Next base: position 75,997 of record CASFCZ010000058.1, read on the forward strand.
AATAGGAGCCGTCCTCCTCCTTACAGAACTGGCTGAATACAAGGTTCCAGATTTCCATATATCTGTCACAGTCACAGCCTACTGTACAATCAGGCTTACCGCAGCCGTATTCCTCACCCTTGTCATAGTAAATCTCTGAACATGGGCCGCAGGGACCTAAGCCGTGCTCCCAGAAGTTATCCTCCCTGCCCATACGGAAGATACGCTCAGGGGCAAGACCTATCTCCTTGTTCCAGATGTCATATGCCTCGTCATCGTCCTGGTAAACGGAAACATAAAGCCTGTCCTCAGGCAGTTCTATTACCTTGGTAAAGAATTCCCATGCCCAGTTGATAGCCTCCCTCTTGAAGTAATCACCAAAGGAGAAGTTACCCAGCATTTCAAAAAAAGTACCGTGGCGGGCTGTCTTACCTACATTTTCAATATCACCTGTACGGATACACTTCTGACAGGTAGTAACCCTCTTGCGTGGGGGTATCTGCTGACCTGTAAAAAATGGCTTAAGGGGTGCCATACCCGAATTAATAAGAAGAAGTGACTTGTCGTTGTGTGGAATAAGTGAGGAGCTTGCCATCCTCAGATGTCCCTTTGATTCAAAAAAGGAGAGAAAGGTTTCTCTGATTTCGTTTACACCCATATAGTGCATAAATAGACCTCCAAACAAAAAAATTCTTAATAAAAAAGCCCCTGCTTATAAAAAGCAGGGACGTAGTTAACGTGGTACCACCCTGATTATACACACCAAGGGGGTATGTACATCTCATTAGTCCGTATCGCAGAGCTGCGGAAATACCGTATCTAAGGGAGCTTCACACAGGCAGATCCCGATCGTTTACACCAACCACGACCTCTCTTGAGGCGACCTGACAGGGTTACTTATCCTTAAGCATTTCATACAAAGCTAATTATATGACACATAAATAACTTTGTCAATAATTTAAAACAAAATATTTACAGTCTGTTTTTATCTCCCCACTCACACATACCGTCAAGGATGGGAATAAGGGATTTACCCCTTTCCGTAAGGCTGTACTCCACCTTAGGTGGGATCTGTGGATATTCTTTCCTTATTACAAGCCTGTCCTTCTCCAGCTCCTTAAGGGTGGAACTGAGGGTCTTATAGGAAACGGAACCGATGTACCTTTTCATCTCATTAAAGCGAACCACTCCAAACTCCATAAGGGTATAGAGGATGGTCATTTTGTACTTGCCGTTAATAAGGGACAGGGTATAGCTGAAGCCTGTGGTACTCAGGTCCTCATTGGATATACAGCGTTCACTCATATTTTACACTCTCCTTTAGGTAAGTATATTACCTTAATGTGCGTACTTGTCTTTAATTGCAGTAATTGATATGATTATAGTATCATAAAGGGATTAAGTCAATCCCGTAAGGAGGTATAAGTATGAGTAAAAAAATAGTGGTACTTACAGGAAGTCCCAGAAAGGGCGGCAACAGCTCTGCCATGGCAGATGCCTTTATCAAAGAGGCAAAGGCAAAGGGACACACCATAGTGTCCTTTGATGTAACAAAGATGGACATAGGCGGATGCCATGCCTGTGAAACCTGCTTTAAAACAGGAAAGGCATGTTCCTTTGACGACGACTTCAACAAAATCGCACCTGAAATACTTGAAGCCGATGGAGTGGTATTTGTTATGCCTGTGTACTGGTACTCCATTCCTTCCCAGATAAAGGCAGTTATTGACAGAATTTACTCCTTTGTGGTAGGCGGCAGGGACATAGCAGACAAGGAATGCGGACTTATTGCCTGCTGTGAGGAGGAGGACATGTCAGTCCTTGACGGTGTACGTATACCTATTGAAAGGACAGCTTCCCTTATTAAGTGGAAAATGGTAGGTGAGGTACTTATCCCGGGAGTCCTTAATATAGGAGATATTGACAAAACCGACGGATGCAAGCGGGCTGCCGAACTTGCAGACAGATTCTGACAAAAGGAGCGGAGGAAAGACCTTCCTCCGCTCAGTATATCAAAAAACCAACAGCCTTGCGGAAAATACAAATCAGTTCTTTCGGCAAAAGCTAAAAAAAGTCCTTGACATATCCTCTGTTATCCTGTATAATCATTGATGTTGCCGATAGTTGGCAATATGCCCAGATAGCTCAGTTGGTAGAGCAGAGGACTGAAAATCCTCGTGTCGACGGTTCGATTCCGCCTCTGGGCATTTTTTTATGCAAAAAAATAAACCCTGTCCGTATATAACTGTAAGGTTCAGACTGTCAATAAACCTATTAAACGGTTGACTTATTGAATTAAATAAATATCTTGTCTGCATTTTTAGGTAACTTAAAGCGTCGCAGACTTTAATTATGAGCCGAAAGAGAGTAATTCGGGCGGTGAAACCGACTTTTTATCGTAGATAAAAAGCTCTGAGCCGCAGGACGGGCTTTGCCCGTTCGAGGGTATAACAAAGGCACTTTTGCCTTTGGCAAAAGCCGACCAAAGGTCGGTCGCATCTTTTGCGATGCAGATGTGTCGAAAAGAGGTTTATGACCTCTTTGAGGCACGGGTTGTT
>CASFCZ010000059.1 GCA_949293325.1 uncultured Eubacteriales bacterium
ACATAGCCTGTGGTACGTGCAGACGTATTCGTTGTGTATACCTTCTCCTCTGTTTTGTTTCCAAGCATATCGTAAGCGTATTCGACCTTACCTTTGCTGCTTCCATTATAAGGAATAATCTCCTGCGTAAGCCAACCCTCAGGATTATAAGCATAATTTGTGGTATGTCCCTCACCACTTGTACTTGAGGTCATTCTTCCCTGATAATCATAAGTATAAGATAAACTCTTGATCATCTCCTCCTCACCTGCAGTATTTATCCTTTTATAATCCTCCCTTATTTTATTACTAAAAACGTCATAGGTATTGTCCACAATAAGAGAAGTACTGTTGTCATTTTCTTTTTGGTAATGTACAGAACGAATAGCATTACCCAGACAATCGTAGGTATAAGTGGTTAAGCTTCCTTTGTCATTTATCTCTAATATATTGCCAATATTATTATATACGGTAACAGTAGTCATATCTGTAGTGTAAGCCTGGGAATTATCTTCATTCCTACTTTTATCACCTTTAACTGTTTCTGTTACGATAAGACCACGATTATCATAACTGTAATCCGTAGTAGTATCGGAAATGACTGTATCACCATCCTGCACCCACTCCCTGACAATCCTTCCAAATTCATCATAGTCATAATTGGTAGTTGTGTTGCCGGAAGTGCTTGCTGTTAAACGCATGGCTGTATTATAAGTATTGCTTTGAGTTATAATGCCTCCTGTAGTCACGCTGAGCAGTAGGCCCCCCTTATCATATTGATACACAGTTGTATGATTGTTTTCATCTGTAACCGTAATCTTATTATTTGTATAGTCATAATCAGTAAGTACAATAGAGTTATCCGGATTGATAACCTTGCCTATATTACCCATAAAATCATACTCATAATATGATGTGTAAGCTTTGTTTGCGGCAGCATAACTTGTACTTGTAAGCATCCTTCCCAAACTGTCATATGTATAGATACACTTAGTATTTTGTGTCGTAACCATAGTTGGAGATATTAAAGTCTTACCATTACTGTCAGCATAAGAATAATTGGTAACAAGATAATTATTATTTCCATCAATTTTTTGTTGTAATCCGGTAAGTCTTCCCTTGGAATCATAGGTATATATCTCAAACAGGCCGGCAACAACATTAAGTGTTGAACCTGTACCTATTCTCTTATGTATATTAAGATGATCATAACTTCTTTTATCATCTGAAATCTGATAGTTTTTAACTACCTTTTCTGTATAGTGGATATTACTTGAATCCGTTTTAAGCCGTGCCTCCTCCTTTATTAAACCGTAATAGGAGTCCGGTTTCCCGCTACTATTATAAACATTATAATCGTATAGATAACTTACACTGCTTAAACATTCTTCGTTTGAATATATACTTTTAGACGTAATACTTCCATACATATCATAAGAATAATTTTCGGTATATTCCGTTGTTACATATTTATGACTAATATTATTATAATTTTCAAAATCACCCTTTATATAAGTTATACTGGTGGGATAGTCTTTATTATACGGACTATAGGTTTTGATCTGACGTTCATTTAGTTTTCCATCTGATGAAAATTCTGTACGTATTTCTTGTTCCATCCAGTTAAATCCGTGCTTACATTCTAACCCATCTGCATTAGTAACAATTGTTGAATAATACACCTTATTATTATCCTTTTCCTTATTATTAGTATAAGCCGAAATTTTGGTATATGTTCCATCATAACTATAGGTTTCCTTATCATATTTCGTAGTATCATCCCCATAAGCATAGTGTGTTTCAATTATCCTGCCGTATTTACAATATCTCCCCTCTTTGCTCTCTTCATCACCGTCTGAATTATAAAAACTCTCTGTTCCATATGTATAATGTTTTTTAGCACCGGTTGGCAGAACTACATCGGTAATTCTGATTGCATCATAATTCGGATCTTCTCCACCAGAATAAGTAAATGTCGTAGTAATCTCTTCTTCTCCCTTTGACACAGTTTTACTTTGAAGGAGATTTATTTTTCCATTTATTGCACCCGATATATTAACATCACCAAAATTACAGTTTATTTCTGTTCCGTCCGGTAATGTATACACATTATTATTTACCGAAACCACTTCACCGGTTGAAAGGACATATTCCTTATTGGCTTTAGTGCCTCTCCATCTAATTGAATTACCAAATCTATCCTGCGTTCTAAGCCACTCACCATATACATTAAAATATTCACACGTTCCGTCAATATGTCTGAGTTTATAATAGGATGCTGCCACATTATAAGATTGTTTTGCAGTGATTTCATTGCTTCCGCCTTCGTTATTTAAATCTCTTGTAAAGGTCAGATAATCATTATTACAATCCTTAACTGTAAATGTATAATCACAAGTATCTGAATGCCAATCAGGTTTCAGTCTATATGACTCACCATTAGCTAACTTAATGTAATGTGGTATCGTATAATGGAAGTGATTTGTATTATGTAATTCATATTTTCCCAAATTCAAATTATCATAGAAAAAATTTTTCAATCTTGATTCATTTAACTCCCATTCAAAATCAGCATTTGGAAATCTATATTCAAGTTTAAAATCCAAGCCGTTTACTCCCGGAATATTACATATTTCCTCATGATAAATCATTTTGCCTGTACTTAAATCAATGGAATCCTGTACGCTTTCCCTTGCATCAATAGGTCCAAGCTTAAATTTTTTTTCATCCAAAGCATCTTCCGTATTGCTCAACGCACTTGCAGCATAGCTGTCAATGGAAGATTCATTAGTAAAGTCAGGCAGAGACCTAGCATATTCAAACATCTCATTTAATCCATTATGTTCTAAACCTTCCTCATTTTTTGAGAGAGCCAATGCGGTACCACTAGAAACTACATCTCTTAATGCATTGCCTGCAACATTAGTCAGATTAGATAACTTTGCTCTACTCACTTCTGACACAGGTTCTCCACTTAATAGGGATACTTTATATGCATTGACTGCCTCTCCTGCCTCAGTGCCATTAACAACAAGTTCAACACATTCATCTCTTAACTCACTAACTGCAAAAGCAGGTACTATAAATTCAATATCCCTAAACTTTTTCGACTGGTCCAAAGCTTCTCCAACACTACCAAGATTATCAATCATAAGCAATGCCTCGTTAAGGCTAATATTCATTCTTTGCATTATTAATGCAATATTAACTGAATTCTCTATACTCAAGCCTGCCCTTGCACACTCTTCCATAGTGTCTTCTCTTACACTTAGATATTGATTAAGTAATGCTCTTTCCGACTGATCACAGGATAAATAACTACCCTTTTCAACAACTTCTTTCACATAGTCAGGCAATTCCTCATCATTATACGTTATATCTTGATAATCCTCTATTGCACTTTCAGATATAATAATATCTTCAGGTAAAAGTGCAGCTGAACTTGTTAACACATCCTCGTTTAGTTCATCTTCTTTTATCAAAATATCTGCCTGATGCAATTCATCCAAACCCACTTTAATTGCAGCACTTACCAACTCAACAGATAAACTCTGGGATATTATAATTCCCAGCAATACTGCCGCTGTATATTTCTTAAATCTATTAATCATAATTTAATATTCCCTCCAACTTAACACTTGTATTTCCTGTTTTTTGTGCTGTAAATTCTACATTTGTAAGTATTCCGCTTTCAAATGACTTGCGCCCCGGTACACTAAATGTAATAGAACCAGGTTCAGTACTTAATATCATAATCCCATTAGGCAACAATTTATTCAGCACAATTTCACTTTCATTTCCTATTGATTTTAACGAAAGCATATTAGGATCATATGTAAATTTGTAGATTGTCCTATCCTGATAAAATGAATTTACAGCTACAAGATTAAGCTCACAGCTCTGATTTGCTGTTACACTTAAACTTTTGGTAAATGAAACATCACTTTCAGCAGTACAATTATTTATATCTATCTCAAATACTTCAAGCTTACCATATACACCACCTAAAAAATACGTTTCATTTCCATCTAATTTAACCACATATCTTTTTACGTTCCCATCTACATCCAACTCTTTTACTATATCTCCATCCCCATTGATAATTTGAGCTTTATGCTGTGTTTTTACACTAGAGTCACATCTCATGTATATTACGACTTCTTTTGCTTCTGCCAAATTAAACTTTATTGCTCTACTGACAGGATAGGGACCAAATCCATCAGCCATTTTACCATTGAGAGATATACATTTTGTATAATTTCTGACTTCTCCAGATGGTTCCACATAAGATTTATTTAAGCTGATAACATTTACACTTCCGTTTGCAATGTCACCCTCCTTTGGCACTAATTCAAGACCATTATAAATTTCATAGCACCCAAGCGACATCTCATTTGCATTCCAGTTAGTATAACTTACAAAATTCATATAATCCTCAGTACCGCTATTTATTGCTATCATTAGCAATTCAGATAAATCTGAAGCTGAATATATTCCATCCTGATTCACATCAAATTTATGGTTTACAATAAAACTTGAATCATTTTCAACTATATTTTTCCTTAATAATCTCATATCATTCCAAGTAACCTCAAAATCTATGTCCAGATCTCCCTTTATATAGCCCACTTGCATTTCACACACTCCCATGGATCCACCGGTACTATAGACATAATAAGTTCCCGCAACATCCAGATATGCAATATATTTATTAATTCTGCTATGTACTAATGGAAATGTTTCAACTATTTTACCTTCTCTACTTATTTGCAAACTGACGTTACTGCTTGAGCTTGCACCATAAGCATACACAACTATATCGCAAGGCTGTGATACTGTAAACTTCATAGCTCTGCCTCGTGGAACACAATTTAGCCCGGTATTGACAGCTCCTCTTGTTTTAATTGCATTATCATAGTCATGCTCTGCATCATATCTTCGACCTTCATTAGTTACCATAATTCCGTTATTTGCCGTTCCTCCTACCGGTAGCATAAACTCCAAATCACTATACCCTGAAGTATTTCCTATATTCAAATCATCAGCACACCAAGACTTTACAGTCATATTAGGAATTTCTGCATATACATTTACTGCCTCAAGCAATAAAAGCATCATAATTATAAAACTTAATTTAACAAAATTCTTCATTTTACCTCTCCTTTACACTTAATTTATATAATTATAACAGACAATTTATTAATAAATATTGCAAAATATTTTCAGGAGTATATATTAATTTTGAATATTTATTTTATATAATCATAAATTAATTATACCATTATAAAGATATAAGTCAATAATTATGAAACAATTCTTACAATTTTCTTAATTGTATATTACATGTTGTGATAAAACAAAATTGTAATATCTCAACCTAATAAATTATAATAATAGAAAAAGCGAGGTATGACATTGCCAATATTTATTCAATCTCTCATAACTATTAATTTTATAATTAGAATATAATTATTTAAATATTAAGTCATTAAGATAATAACAGTTTAAAATAGATATATAAAAGCTAATAAAGCACAAACTGGATTAAATTCAGTCGAACAGAAATTGTTTAGTAGCTGATGTAGCTGTCATATTTCTAAAGTGTTCACAGAATCCTGTAAGAAATTCAAAATAGCTAAAAGTATGAGTAAAATCGGGGATTCTTATGATAATACTCCAGTAAAGAGGTATTTCAACATATAAAAATACTAGCTCCTATCCTATTTAACCCCATTTTATTCATTTTAATCCCTTCTATCCCCTTGTACTCCATTAACAGTTCAGAGGAATACACTTTCGTTATTTAATATAAAGGAGAAGCACTCACGCACGTTGGAAACGGTCTGTCTGCTAACTTGTAAAAGGCAGTAAATAATGGGTTTTCAGAGATTTTGGCAAAAAAATGACAGCTGTGTTTCTGTTCCCACAAGTTAATCTTGTGGGAACATTTTTACCCCCTAAGTCTTATTTTGTTTTTCTGCTAAATTGTATTTTTTTACTAAAAGGTTAATAACTTAATTTAAAATACGGTATCCAACAATTGAAATGTCGAATACCGTATTTTACTTT
>CASFCZ010000060.1 GCA_949293325.1 uncultured Eubacteriales bacterium
AAACGCCTTAGGGCAGCTGTTGACAATGCCCAGTCAGGCAGAGGAGCCACTGTATTCGGCTACTATGTTGATGACCCCGAAAGGTTTGGTATAGTTGAGTTTAACAGTGAGGGTAAGGCAATATCCATTGAGGAAAAGCCTGATAAGCCAAAGAGCAACTATTGCGTAACGGGTCTTTATTTCTATGATAACCGTGTCGTTGAAATGGCAAAGAGCCTTAAGCCCTCTGCAAGGGGTGAGCTTGAAATAACGGATCTTAACCGTATCTATCTTGAAATGGGCGCACTTAATGTGGAGCTTTTGGGACAGGGCTTTACATGGCTTGACACAGGTACACACGAAAGTCTTGTGGATGCTACCAACTTTGTAAAGACTATTGAAACACATCAGCACAGAAAGATTGCCTGCCTTGAGGAGATTGCTTACCTTAATGGCTGGATAACAAGGGACGATGTGCTTAAAATATATGAGGTATTCAAGAAAAATCAGTATGGTCAATATTTAATGGACGTACTTGAGGGTAAATATCTTGATGAGCTCAGTTGATTTTGGAGGATATGACAAATGACGATTATAGTAACAGGCGGTGCCGGCTTTATCGGCAGTAACTTTATATTTCATATGCTTAATAAATATCCTGATTACAGGATAGTCTGCCTTGACTGTCTTACCTATGCAGGTAATCTTTCAACCCTTGCACCTGTAATGGACAAGCCTAATTTCAGGTTTGTAAAGGATAACATTACTGACAGAGAGGCTGTTTACAGACTTTTTGAAGAAGAAAAACCTGATATTGTGGTTAATTTTGCGGCAGAAAGTCATGTTGACCGTTCCATTGAGAATCCTGAAATATTTCTTGATACAAATATAAAGGGAACAGCTGTCCTTATGGATGCCTGCAGGAAGTATGGCATAAAGCGTTATCATCAGGTTTCCACTGATGAGGTATATGGTGATCTGCCTTTGGACAGACCTGATCTTTTCTTCACAGAGGAAACCCCTATTCATACCTCAAGTCCATATTCATCAAGTAAGGCGGCTGCTGATCTTCTGGTACTGGCTTATTACAGAACCTATGGTCTTCCAGTTTCTATAAGCAGATGTTCAAACAACTACGGACCATATCATTTTCCTGAAAAGCTTATACCCCTTATGATAGCAAATGCCCTTAACGATAAGCCCCTTCCTGTATATGGTAAGGGTGAAAATGTCCGGGACTGGTTATATGTGGAGGATCACTGTAAGGCCATTGATCTTGTTATACACAAGGGTCGTGTAGGTGAGGTGTATAATATAGGCGGACATAATGAAATGCGTAACATTGATATTGTTAAACTTATCTGTAAAGAGCTTGGCAAGCCTGAAAGCCTTATTACCTTTGTAACAGACAGGAAGGGCCACGACCTGCGTTATGCTATTGATCCTACCAAAATACACAATGAGCTGGGCTGGCTTCCGGAAACAAAGTTTGCCGACGGCATAAAGAAAACAATCAAGTGGTATCTTGACAACAGGGAGTGGTGGGAGACCATTATTTCGGGAGAATACCGCAATTATTATGAAAAGATGTATTCAAACAGGTAGGAGTGAGTATATGAAGGTATTTGTTACTGGCGTAGGCGGTCAGTTGGGACATGATGTGGTAAACGAACTTGTAAAAAGGGGACATACCCCTGTAGGCTCTGACATAGCAGAAAGTTACAGTGGTATCTCGGACGGAAGTGCTGTTACCTCAGCTCCTTATGTACAGCTTGATATAACAGATGGAGAGGCTGTTTTAAAGGCTGTTTCACAGATTAAGCCTGACGCTATTATTCACTGTGCTGCATGGACGGCTGTTGACCTTGCAGAGGATGAGGACAAAAGGGATAAGGTTCGTGCAGTAAATGCCATTGGTACAAAAAATATTGCTCTTGCCTGCAAGGCAAATGACTGCAAAATGATGTATATTTCAACTGATTATGTCTTTGACGGACAGGGCAGTGAGCCATGGGACCCGGACTGTAAGGATTACAAACCCCTTAATGTATATGGCAGCACAAAGCTTGAGGGAGAACTGGCAGTTGCGTCGGAACTTGACAGGTATTTTATAGTGCGTATTGCATGGGTATTTGGTCTTAACGGCAACAACTTTATTAAAACAATGCTTAAGGTGGGCAAGACCCATGACAGGCTTACAGTTGTAAATGACCAGATAGGTACACCTACCTATACCCTGGATCTTGCAAGGCTTCTTGTGGATATGATAGAAAGTGATAAGTATGGTTACTATCATGCAACAAATGAGGGTGGATACATCAGCTGGTATGACTTTGCAAGGGAAATATTCAGGCAGGCATCTGCCATGGGTTATAGGGAATACGGAGAGGACAGACTTACCATCATTCCCGTAACAACGGCGGAGTATGGTATATCAAAGGCGGCACGCCCATTTAATTCCAGACTTGATAAAAGTAAACTGGTTAACTGCGGCTTTAAACCCCTCCCTGACTGGAAGGATGCCTTAGCACGTTATTTAAAGGAGATAATGCAATAATGGGACAGATAAAGGTTGAAAAAAATGTAGGAGGAATAAAGGGTCTTTGTGTTATAGAGCCTGCTGTACATGGGGACAAGAGGGGCTATTTTATGGAAACCTACAATCAGAACGATATGGCAGAGGCAGGACTTAACATGGTATTCGTACAGGATAATCAGTCCTGCTCATCAAAGGGTGTATTAAGGGGACTTCATTTCCAGAAGGAATTTCCACAGGGGAAACTTGTAAGGGTTATTAAGGGTAGTGTATTTGATGTTGCCGTTGACCTGAGGAAGGACTCCGAAACCTATGGGAAATGGTTCGGTATTGAACTGACTGAGGAAAACAAAAAGCAGTTCTATATTCCGGAGGGCTTTGCCCATGGATTTTTGGTGCTTAGTGATATTGCAGAGTTTTGCTACAAATGCACTGATTTTTATCATCCGGGAGATGAGGGTGGTCTGGCATGGAATGACCCTGATATAGGCATTGACTGGGCATCTGTAGGTGTCAGAGGTGATTATAAGGGCAGTGCCAATGCCCAGGGATACACCCTTGAAGATGGTACACCTCTTAATTTAAGTGATAAGGACCAGAAGTGGCCGGGTATAAAGGGCTGATGTTTTCAAAAGCCTTCCGTAAATTTTGTATATACGGAAGGCTTTTTTTAGTAATATAAAATAAATACCTAAATTCATATTGACAAGGTAGGAAAAATAAGATATACTCTTGCCATAACCTATTAATACAGTATGAAATATATCCGACGGATATATAGAGAAAGGATATTATTATGAGTAACAGAGAAAGAAAACTCCGTTTTGAAACCCTTCAGCTTCATGTGGGACAGGAAAACCCTGACCCTGCTACAGATGCAAGGGCGGTACCTATTTATCAGACCACATCTTATGTGTTCAAAAACAGTAAGCACGCAGCAGCAAGATTTGACCTGACAGATCAGGGTAATATATATGGCAGGCTCACAAACCCTACCCAGGATGTATTTGAACGCAGAATAGCAGCCCTTGAGGGTGGTGTGGCGGCACTTGCCGTTGCAAGTGGTGCTGCTGCCATTACCTATACAATACAAAATCTTGCAAGGGCAGGGGATCATATAGTGGCAGCATCTACACTTTATGGCGGCACCTACAACCTGTTTGCCCATACCCTTAAGGAATATGGTATTGAAACTACCTTTGTTGATCCTGACAAGTTGTCAAATTTTCAGGAGGCAATACGGGATAATACCAAGGCGGTGTATATAGAGTCAATAGGTAATCCCAATGCCAACCTGATAGATATTGAGGCTGTGGCGGAGGTTGCCCACAAAAACGGTATTCCCCTTGTGGTGGACAGCACATTTGCTACGCCTTATCTTTTAAGACCTATTGAGTATGGTGCCGATATAGTGGTACACTCTGCAACTAAATTTATCGGAGGTCATGGTGTTGCCCTTGGCGGCGTTATTATTGACAGCGGCAAATTTGACTGGAAGGCATCAGGTAAATTTCCTGCCATTACAGAGCCTGATCCAAGCTACCATGGTATCAGCTTTTATGATGCTGTGGGACCTGCTGCATTTGTTACAAGGATAAGGGCAGTACTTCTGAGGGATACAGGGGCATCTGTTGCGCCCCTCCATGCTTTCCTGTTTCTTCAGGGACTGGAAACCCTTTCATTAAGAGTGGAAAGACACATAGAAAATACTCTTAAGGTGGTGGAATACCTTAAGGCTCATTCCCTTGTAGAGCGTGTGAATCACCCATCCCTTGAGGATAATCCCTATAATAGTCTTTATAAAAAGTATTTTCCGAAGGGCGGTGCCTCAATATTTACCTTTGAGCTTAAGGGTGGCGTTAAAGAGGCACATACATTTATAGATAATCTGGAGATATTCTCATTACTTGCCAATGTGGCAGATGTAAAGTCTCTTGTTATTCATCCTGCAACTACTACACATTCCCAGATGACAGCGGAGGAGCTTGCAGCAAGCGGAATTAAGCCAAATACCTTAAGACTATCAATCGGTACGGAACATATAGATGATATTATTTATGATCTTGAAAATGCTTTTAATGCTGTTGCAAAATTGTAAAAAAATACCCCTTTCCGATATGGAAGGGGGCTGACTGTCAAAAACCTACAAAACGGTTGATTTTTTGAATTAAATAAATATCTAGCCTGAATTTTCAGGTAACTTAAAGCGTCGCAGACTTTAATCCGCAGGACGGGCTTTGCCCGTCCGAGGGTATAACAAGAGTGTCGAAAAGAGGTTTATGACCTCTTTGAGGCACGGGTTGTTACTTCAATGGTGGGTACGTTAGT
>CASFCZ010000061.1 GCA_949293325.1 uncultured Eubacteriales bacterium
GAACCCCATTCAAGCGCGCTACCAAGCTACGCCACGCCCCGGTACTTGATATATAATACTACAAAACATCAGTCTATGTCAAGTAAAAAATATTAAGTTACTTATTTTAAGGAGGCTATATCAGAAATAAATATCCCTCGAATCATATAGATCCGAGGGAATTGATATCTGGTTAATCCTATGCCAGATGACTATTACTTAGCGTAGTCAACTGCACGGGTTTCCCTAATGAGGTTTACCTTTATATTACCCGGATATTCCAGCTCGGACTCAATCTTTTTAGCTATGTCACGAGCAAGCAATACCATCTGATCATCATTGACCTTTTCAGGTACTATCATAATTCGCAATTCACGACCTGCCTGAATTGCAAATGACTTTTCAACACCATCAAATGAGTTTGAAATCGCTTCAAGAGACTCAAGTCTCTTAATATAAGATTCCAGAGTCTCTCTCCTTGCACCGGGCCTTGCTGCCGAAATAGCATCCGCCGCCTGTACAAGTACCGCTATTATACTCTGTGGTTCAACATCACCATGATGTGCTTCCACAGCATTAATAATGATCGGAGATTCATGATATTTTTTACAAAGTGCTACACCAAGTTCAATATGTGAGCCCTCAATATCATGATTAACTGACTTACCTATATCGTGCAACAAACCTGCACGTTTGGCAAGTGTAACATCAACGCCAAGCTCTGCTGCCATAAGACCACAAAGCTGTGATACCTCAATGGAATGTCTTAAAACATTCTGTCCATAACTGGTCCTGAACTTCATCTTACCAAGGAGACGAATAAGCTCAGGGTGAAGTCCGTGTACTCCGGTTTCAAAAGTGGCAGCCTCTCCTTCCTCTCTGATAGAAGTTTCGACTTCCTTCTTTGCCTTTTCAACCATTTCCTCAATACGTGCTGGATGAACTCTACCGTCAATAATAAGTTTTTCAAGGGCAAGCCTTGCTACCTCACGCTTCATAGCGTCAAAACAGGATAATATTACTGCCTCCGGTGTATCATCTATAATAAGTTCAACACCTGTAAGAGACTCAAGGGTACGGATATTACGTCCCTCACGACCAATAATACGCCCTTTCATTTCATCACTTGGAAGGGAAACAACCGATACAGTGGTTTCGGCAACCTGGTCAGCTGCACAGCGCTGTATAGCACCTGCTATAATTTCCTTTGCCTTCTTATCTGCCTCCTGCTTAGCGCGAGCCTCCATTTCCTTGATCATAACTGCAGTTTCATGTTGAACCTCATTTTTAACGGTATCCAGCAGGAACTGCTTTGCCTGCTCTGCTGTCAGGCCTGATATCCTTTCAAGCTCCTCATGGCGTTTCTGATACAGTGCATCAGCCTCCGCCTTTCTTACTTCCACGCTTTCAAGTTTATGCTGGATTTGCTGCTCCCTGTTATCAAGGGCTTCGCTTTTCTTATCCTGGGCATCTTCTCTTTGCTGTAAACGTTTTTCCAGCCGCTGTAATTCGCTTTTGCGTTCCTTATACTCTTTATCAGCTTCCTTTTTTGCTTTAAGGCTTTCTTCCTGGGCCTCAAAGATTATCTTGTTTTTACTGGCTTCAGCCTCACGCATAGCTTCAAGCTTAATATTATCTGCCTCTCTTTCGGCAGAACCTATTGCAGCCTCAGCTATTCTCTTACGGAGAGTCTGTCCAATAAAAATACCGATAGCTAATCCAAGAATAAGGGTGACAAAGACGATAACGACCCAAACTATAGTGTCCAGTCTAAACACCTCCTATTCAATTTTCAATGTACAATTACTTTACAAATATACTCAAGCAGCAGCAACAATGGGCATTTGCAAACTGCACAATATGTAAAGCTATGCAGATGTACTTAAATACATCTATAAAAGCACGATTATATTTTATAGCTTTTTTACAAAAAAGTCAACATTTTATAAAATATTTTTGAATTTTCTTGAAGGTGAATAACTGATAATTGACTTAATAATCACTTTCGTAATAATTCTCTGTGTAGTCATCATATTCATGCTCATATATTGGATAGATTACCTCATAATCTCCATGTTCATTATATGTATAATATTCATCTGTATCGGAATTATAGTATATTTCATCACCATATTTTTTTATCTGGGGAGGAATTTCTCCAAGACTTGAATAGTCATCTCCCATTACCTCAAACTTTGGGTAATCTAATGGATTTACCTTGAGAGTTAGTGTAATCTCCGGTTTTACATAGGTATAAAGTTTCCTTTCTTTAATATCATACATAAAGGTCTTGAACATCTCCATATCACCGTAATCATCTGTTGTATATACCGTTAAAAAGTTATACTTATGGGGCGAAACATGACCCGTTGCAACAGAATATATGTAGGCAGAGTCGGAAAATACCACCTGTGGATTGTAACTTAAAGGTGCGCTGTATTCCAGCAAACCTCTGCCCTTCTCAACTGTATTATCCTCCTCTATTGATATGGAATAACCTGGATAAAATATCTTCATTTCATTTTCAGGCAGACTGATAGTTTCCTCTCTGGATATAAAACTATCACTATCTATTACCTTTTCTCCTGCGTAGGTCATTCCCTGGAACTCAAAAAAACTTACGCCACATCCTATCCCCATCATAAATATACCTGTAAACAACATTACAACCAAAGCCTTGACACCAAACAACTTTTTCATACATTTCCCTCCACTCTTTTGCTCATAAATACAAGCCTTATTACAAGTGCCATAAAGGCAAAACAGCTTATACATCCTCCCATACCGATAATAAAGGCACCTATTGCGGGATAACCTAATAAGGCAAAAATCAATGCTGCTCCTGTAAATACAATGACAGGTACCAGCATACAGAATAGCATTACAAGTCCACAAACAACACAAAGTTTAAAAAGTATACATACAGCTCTCCAACACAAATGTATAAATGCTCCTGCCGCATTAAATATGGAACTTGCCATAGTCTCTCCGAAGCCCATATCCACTGAATTTTTCTTTTTCGAAGTAACAGACGACTTATTCTCAATATTATCGGATCCACTCACCATATCCGATGATGAAAATTTTTCCTCCACTGAATTTGACCTGATATTTTCCATAGGACCACTCTCCTTTTCCTTCCTTGGATTATTTAAGGTCATTCTATATACAAGTCTTGCCCCATAGCAGTAAAGTACATATATTCCTATGGGAAAGGCTATTATATAGTAAAGTGTATAAAGCAGACTGGAATCAATGAAAAACCTTGTTATATAGGCTATAATGGCAGGAATGAACTGACCAATGAGTCCCAACATAAACAATACCACTGACATAATAAACAATTTAAAAAGCATTACTATAAGTGCTGTAGGACGTTGTGTAATAATAAAATCTGCAAAGGCATCTACTCCGCCCTTTATCCCTATAAGAATGCCTGTACCATGCAGAGCACCCTTTTGTTTTACTTCTGCAACCAGTTTGCCTATGTAAACTACAATGATATATCCTCCAAAGGCAACAGCAACGGTAATATAAATAATTAAAAGCAACCAACCTATTGTTTCGGACAAATAGTGCATAATTACTTCATCTGTGAATTCCGCAACGAGGCAAAACATAAACACCTCAAGAAGTATTACCACTGCCGATATAACACCTATACGCACAAGCATTGAAAATAAAACCCTTGGACTTTGTGCCAGTAAAAACTCTATTGCGTCCTCTACACTTGTCTTTAGCTTCTTAATCTTTGCCATTATGTTCCTGTTGTGCTCCATATCGTCCTCATATTCGGGATCAATATTATAAGCCTCCAGTATTTCATCAGCAAAGGTCTTAGGATCACCAAACTCTCTTATGACATCCTGTTCACTCATACCCGATGCCACCTTAATATCTATATGCTGAGAATATTCGGTTATAATATCCTCCCTCTCCCTTTTGTTAAGCACTGAAAGACGTTTTTCAAGATATTCTAAAAATTCCTGTTTATTCATCCCTATCACTCTCCTTAATAAAATCTTCTACCTTTGCTGAAAACTCCTCCCATTCCTCCCTTAGCTTATCCTTATACTGCATACCTAAGGATGTAAGATGATAATATTTTCTAGGTGGTCCCTCCGTAGACTCCTTAAGATATGTTTCAAAATAATGTTCATTGGTGAGCCTCTTAAGAAGGGGATAAATTGTACCCTCGTTGACATCTATCACCTTGGAAACTTCGGAAACAAGCTCATATCCATACATATCCTTTTTAGTTACGGACATAAGTACTATAAGCTCAAGAACTCCCTTTTTAAATTGAACATTCAATAAAAGCTCACCTCCCCTTAATCAATAAAGGTGTATTAATTATTTTACAATATTATGTTACACCAACTACTATGTATTGTCAAGTACTAAGTTATAAAAAATAGCAGATATAAAAAAGGGTACAGGATATTGCACCTGTACCCTTGTACTTCAAACACATTAACCTGCATCAGGAGTACTATCTGCTTTCTTCTTTACAGTTTTCTTTGTAACGGTCTTTGGTTTCTCGCTTCTGATATACTCAGGCTTGGCACCGTTTAAAACAACATCCTTATTTATTATGCACTTTACAACATCAGGCTCTGATGGTATATCATACATAATATTAGTCATAAAGCTTTCAACTATAGACCTGAGTCCTCTTGCTCCTGTGTGCTGGTCAACTGCTCTATGGGCTATTGCCCTTAATGCTTCATCATCAAATTCGAGTTCCACATTATCCATAGCAAAGAGGTATTTATACTGTTTTATCAATGCATTTTTAGGCTTGGTAAGTATATCCACAAAAGCATCTTCGTCAAGATCGTTAAGTGTAACAACAACAGGCATACGGCCAATTATCTCAGGAATAAGACCAAACTTGTGAAGATCCTCAGGCTGCACTTTGGAGAGCATCTCACCGGAACGTATACCCTTGTTAGAAACCACTTCAGCACCAAAGCCTATCATCTTATTGGAAATACGTCTTTCAATGACATTTTCAAGTCCGGCAAAGGCACCACCTAATATAAAAAGTATATTAGTAGTATCTATCTGTATAAACTCCTGATGGGGATGTTTTCTGCCTCCCTGGGGAGGTACATTTGCCACAGTACCCTCAAGTATCTTAAGGAGAGCCTGCTGTACACCCTCACCACTTACATCACGTGTAATGGAAGGATTATCTGACTTACGTGAAATCTTATCTATCTCATCAATGTAGATAATACCCTTCTGTGCCCTTTCAATATCAAAATCAGCTGCCTGAATAAGCTTAAGCAGAATATTTTCCACATCCTCACCAACATATCCTGCCTCAGTAAGACTTGTGGCATCAGCAATGGCAAAGGGTACATTAATAAGCTTTGCAAGGGTCTGAGCAAGCATAGTTTTACCTGAGCCTGTAGGTCCTATCATAAGGATGTTGCTTTTTTGAAGCTCAACCTCAGGGGTCTGACCCTTACGTAGGGTAGCAATACGCTTGTAGTGATTATAAACAGCCACTGCAAGGGCACGCTTTGCCCTGTCCTGACCTATTACATATTCGTCAAGCTCTGCCTTTATTTCAGCAGGTTTAGGCACATCAGCTGAAATATCAACACTTGCCCTGTCCTCATATTCCTCCTCAACAAGCTCATAGCAAAGATCTACGCACTCGTTGCAGATATATGCACCGGGGCCTGCAATAAGCTTACGTACCTCATCCTGAGTTTTACCACAAAATGAGCACCTAAGCCTCTTATCATCATTTTTTCCCGCCATCTGTTTCTCTCCTTTATTTTGGCTTTACTATTACCTCATCAATAAGACCGTAAGCCTTGGCATCCTCAGCGGACATAAAATTATCCCTTTCAGTATCCCTGGCTATTTCCTCAATGGACTTGCCTGTGTTCTCAGCAAGCATTTTATTCATTTTTTCCCTTGTCTTAATAATCCAGTCAGCGTGTATCTTAATATCACTTGCCTGACCCTTTGCACCACCTAAAGGCTGATGAATCATAATTTCGGAGTTAGGAAGTGCATATCTCTTACCCTTTGCGCCACCTGCAAGAAGGAAAGCACCCATACTTGCAGCCATACCTATGCAGATTGTAGATACATCAGGCTTAATATACTGCATAGTATCATAAATAGCCATACCTGCCGTAACAGAACCACAAGGACTGTTAATATAAAGATTAATATCCTTATCAGGATCTTCTGCTGCAAGGAAAAGCAACTGTGCCACAACAAGGCTTGCAGTAACGTCGTTTACTTCCTCACCAAGGAAAATAATCCTATCTTTTAAAAGTCTTGAATAAATATCATATGAGCGTTCGCCTCTGTTAGTCTGCTCAATTACCATTGGTACTAAACTCATAAAAAACCTCCTAATTTATACTGAAATACATATTAAACGACAAAACAATGTCACATAAAGCATATATACTTGTATATATGTTAAATAAGAGGAAGCCATGAAAAACAACAAGCTCCCTCCTATTTTAGTCAAATCCTAGTCAAATTACTCCTCAGTTTCAGCAGCCTCAGGCTGTGGTTCAGCCTCAACTGCATTATCACAAACAAAGTTGATAGCTTTCTGAACCTGAAGATCCTTAACAATATTCTTCCTATCATCATCACTTATTGCAGACTCAAGCTTTTCAACGTCCATGTTGTATGTCTTGGCAATACGCTCAATTTCAGCCTTGATATCCTCATCAGTTATTTCAAAGTTTTCCTTAGCAGCAATTGCCTCAAGTACAAGTCTTCCCTTAACCTGCTTTTCACTCATAGGTCTGTATGCCTCACGCATAGCCTCCATGGTCTGACCCATGTACTCAAGGTAAAGCTCCATTGAAAGTCCCTGTCTTGTAATGTTGTACTCAAACTCGTGTATCTTATTGTCTATGTCAAGTTCGATCATAGGAGCAGGTACATCCATCTCCGCCATATCAATAAGCTTGGTAAGAAGTTCTTCCTGCTTTGAATTTTTAGCATTTTCCAGCTTAGCTGCAAGTAACTTACCTGCAATTTCATTCTTATAATCAGCAACATTCTCACAGTCGCTTGTATCTGCAACATATTCATCAGTAAGCTCAGGAAGCTCTTTAAACTTTATATCCTTAATCTCTACCTCAAACTTTGCAGCCTTGCCTGCAAGATCCTTCTGACCATACTCCTCTGGGAAGGTAACGTTTACTTCAACGTCATCACCTACGTTCTTACCGATAAGCTGATCTTCAAAGGTATCAATGAAAGAATGTGAGCCTATCTCAAGATCATAGTCCTGTGCCTCTCCGCCAGGGAATGCTTCTCCATCAATATAACCCTTAAAGTCAATGGAAGCTATATCTCCATTCTGGATTGGTCTGTCTGTAACTGTTACAATCCTCGCATTCTTCTCAAGATCTCTCTTAACTTCAGCTTCTATTTCTTCATCAGTTACCTCTGTATCGATCTTGGTATAGGTAAGTCCCTTATATCCCTCAATCTTAACCTCTGGCTTAATATATACCTCAGCAGTGAAAGCAACACCATTGTCATCTATAGACTCAATGTCAATTTCTGGCTTGGAAACAACGTCAAGATCATTTTCCTTAACTGCATTCTCATAAGCATCAGGAAGTACGAAGTTAATAGCATCATCATAGAAAACGCCCTTACCGTACTGTGCCTCTATGAGCTTACGTGGAGCCTTGCCCTTTCTGAAGCCGGGAATAGTAATGGAATGCTTATTCTTGTTATATGAATAATTAAGACCCTCTTCAAATCTATCAGCATCAACATTAAAGCTAATTTTAACCTTATTTGCATCGATTTTTTCTACTGTGCTCATTGCAAAAAATCCTCCTTGATATTCAGTTCATAATGCACTGCATATCAGTATACCATATATTTTCAAAAAAATCCAGTCTTTTTTTATAGCAACGCTGACAAAATACAAAGATTATTTTAGCCTATAATTGTAAAATTTATTCATAAATATATGGATACTTTGTAAATATAAAAAGCCGCATGGTTACGGCTCTTTATATATTTTATTTAACAACACAGTTTTTTACATTATTCTGCCTGATGCACTCATCACCTGTACGGTTGTTCTTATTAATACAGTTATTAAAAATAATATCTTCACTGTTTTCCACATCAAAGGCAGGACCGTCTGCACCTACTACGGTAACATTGCTGAAGCTGATGCCCTTTGTATTGCTGAGGAAAAATCCCTTCTGAGCCATATCCTCAATACCAGCAAGCATTGCAGGCTTACCAGGAATAGCATCATCAGCCATTGAAATATATACATTCTCAAATGTACAGTCCTCAACAAACTGCTCTGCCAGTCCGTAGAAGTAACCTGCTGCAGCATTAACCTCTTTACAGGTCATGTTGGCAAAATGAAGTCTTCTGAAGGCAGGTGTTTCCTCAGTAACAGGGTATGGATTTTTGTCCCATACGTACTTGTCATCGCCCCTTGGTCCACAGAAATAGTAAAGGTTGGCAATAAATGGGCAAAGAACATTTTCCATAATAACATTATCAACCCTGATATCCTCTACTACACCGCCTCTGCCTCGTCTGGACTTAAGTCGGATACCTCTGTCTGTACCTTCAAATACACAGTTAGAAATGGTAACATTAACTATTCCGCCACTCATTTCAGAACCCAGCACAACACCGCCGTGACCATGCACCATAGTACAGTTGGTTATAGTTATATTCTTGCATGGTACTCTTATTTCCGTATCCTCTGTACCTGCCTTAATCGCTATACAATCATCACCTACATCAATATGACAGTTGCTGATATGTACATTTGTACAGGATTCAGGATCAATACCGTCGGTATTAGGAGAATCACTTGGATTATTGATTGTTACATTATCCACTGTAACGTTGTCACAAAGGATTGTATTAATAGTCCAGCTTGGAGAGTTTTTAAGGGTTACGCCACTTATAAGTACATTTTTGCATTCATAAGGTGCAATAAGCTTAGGACGGGGATAAGCATTCTCCTTAGCCCTGAATATTTTCCACCAGAACTCACCCTGTCCGTCAAGGGTACCCTTACCTGTAATGGAGATATTTTCTGCGTTGTCTGCGTTTATGCAGGAAGCATAACACTCACGCTTTACACCCTCCCATCTGGAAGTAACAACAGGATACTCACTTATGTCATTTGAGAAAAGAAGGGTTGCTCCTGCTTCAAGGTTAAGCTCCATATTGCTTTTAAGAAAAACAGGACCTGTAAGATATGTACCGGCAGGCACAAATACAGTACCTCCCCCATTGTTTGAACAAGCCTCAACTGCCTTGCCTATAGCCTCCGTACAGGAAGTTTTGCCGTCAGCCACAGCGCCAAAATCAAGAATATTCATTATAGCCATATTTATTTCCTCCGTATTATATATATTCAGGATATGGGATCCATACCCTTAACTACTTCATTTAAAAATGGATAGCAGCTTCCATACCACCTGTGCATACCATCGCAAAGTTGCAACCGCAAATTATCAGAGCTGTTAAAAATATCATATGCCCTTTTTGCAGTATCAAGCTGTCCGTAGACACCCTCAAGACCGCTTCTGCCGTTGAGAAGATCTCCCGAACCAAGTTCGATATACAAGGGTTTAGGAGCAGAAAGGGCAGCAAGCTCACCCATATCTGCAGTATTCCAAAAATCAGGTACAAAGTTACAACCGCATTTATTACTTTGCAGACAGGTATCCTTTTGACTATGGAAGTAGCCGCTCACCACAGCAATGTCCACTTTATCACTCATGGCAGCAAGCCACATAGAAAAGAGACCTCCGCCGGAAAAGCCACACACTCCAAGCTTTTCATATCTGTTTTCCTTAATTGGAAGGGCAAAATCCACAAGTTTTAAAAGCTCATAAAGAACCACACCCTGAAGGGAAAGTCCCAGTGCAACCAGAGTATTGTTAAGTATGTCACAGGCAGACCTTGCGGTAGGTTCTTCCAAAATGCCTATGGCACGTTCACCACTTCCCAGTATATCAGGACATACAGCTATATATCCCTGCCTTACAAGCTCCAGACCATACTCACCATTGGTGTTTGGATCAGCTTCCCTGTCTTTTATATGATGTCCAACAATGCCCTCCTTACCATATGAGCCGTGTCCGTGAAGTGCTATAAACACTTTGCCGCAACCCTCATCAGGTACAAGCACATACAATGGCATCTTCAGCTTTTTAGCAGTAGGCAGGATATATTTATCCCTGCGGTAACCTTCAAATTTTTCGCTTGATATAAGCTCTGCACCTGAGGTATCATCCTTTATTTTATTACAACCAAGCACATTAAAAAGACTTTTTCTTGTACTTTCTTTCCAAAGCTGAAAGCTTTCCGTATCCTTTGCATCAAAGGTGCATTTTTTTTCTGTTTTGCTGCAAAGGTCAAGCAGAAAATTTTCTCCGTTAATTTCACTTTCCGTATACATCAAACAAGCTCCTTATAATCTTTGATTTCAGGTATCCATCCCTCAAAAATCTTTTGAATACTATACTCTGCCGCCTCATCTGATGTAAGTATCCTTGTCCATTCAGCCACAGCCGCCTCATTATACCCAGGGCCATTGCTGCCATACTGGGCATATCTTGCGGTTTTATGCCTGTCTGTATCATTCCACTTTGCAAAGCCTTCTCTTCTCATACATTTATCCAGCTCACAGTTGATAAACACTGTATTGGCATATTCCCTCCACGGCCTGCCAAGATAAACCGTACCTTCATCTGCTGTACCTGTAAGTTTACAGTCAACAAATACATATCCGTACCTGAGCTTGCTGGAGGTACAGGCAGCAGTCAGATAACATGACAACTCCCTGGGTCTTTGGAGTGCAAATATAGTACATTCTTCAAAAACAGCTACTGCACCTCCAAAAATAAAATCTACATCCCCTTCAATATAACAATCCCTGAACATCTGTCTGTTTAATATATAGGGGTCAGCTTCTATCTCAGAATACACGGGACCTGTCAGAAGGGTATCTTGCTTTGCCACAATACGACAATGATCTATTACTGCCCTGTCACAATCCAGGTAAAGTGCAACTGCCTGACCCACAACACTGCCAAGACCTGCACAGTTTTCAAAGGTAAGATTATATGCCTGAAAACCCTTACCTTTGGAAGTAACCTTAACTGACGCTGTTTTAAAGGTACCCATTGGCTCTCCTGTTTCATCAGGCATTTTAGCTCCGTCACAGTATCTGAGGACAGTTTTTTCCATGTCCTCACCTACAAGAGTTATATCAGGCTTGTCAATAACAAGCTTTTCGTTATATATACCGTTTTTAATATATATTAAAGCCTGGCCTTCAGGTTTTACCGCATTAAGAGCCGAGGTCATATCCGAAAAATCACCACTGCCATCAATGGCAACTACATATCTTTGCATAGCAGGATTCCTCCACTTGAAAGTATAAGTAAATAATACCACTTAAATATTTGTTTGTCCATAAATATTTATATTAAAAGGGTATCCTTATTTAAAATTCCTGCATCCATACAGGCTGTATAGTAGGTAGTAACAGGAACCATAAGCTGAGCAAAGCCCTTTGTACCCGGACCATTACTCATAACGGTATCTCCAACCTGAAACTTACTGCCGCCTTTGCCTCCGGTAATCCTGTTAACAACAAACTTAAGGGTAGGTATACCTGCCTCCAGATACTTAACATCTCCCGTAAGTTCATAGGCAATGGCAAGTGCCTCCATAATAATTGGGTTATTGCCAAACCGCTTAAGACTTGGCAGTTCCTTATAATAGAAAAGTCCGTTTTCAAGCCTTGCATTATCCATAAGATCATCCACTGCCCTGAGTATCATATCCCTGACCTTCTGCTGAGGTCTTACTCTGTAATACCTCATAAGGCTGCCTACTGCAACAGATATCATAAATACAACCCTTATCTCCGTATTATCGGCATAAGGTGAAAGCCACAGGCCGTATTTTTTCTCCCAATCCTCAAAGTGGGATACAATCCAATCACATTTTTCAAGCCAGCTTTCGTCCCCTGTTTCTTTATAGAGAGCAACAAGGGTACGCATTGCCCAGCCTGTTTCCCTGGCATTAATCTCACCTCTGTTTTGAAACATAGGTGTTTCAAGAAGTCTAAGATCATTTTTTCCTATTTCAATGGCAGCATCAAAAGCATCTCTGTCACCTGTAAAATGATAGTAATCCAAAAGTCCCTCTACCCATTGATGACTGCACTCTACCCTGCCGTTTTTACTATGTCCGTTGGTATGCTCCCACTGGCCATGATAAAGGAGAGGATTTGTACTATAGTGGCAAATATCCACATCCAGCCAATGTCTTGTACTTACAAGCATATAATCAAGGAAACGTCTTTCGCCTGTCCTGACATAGAGCAGGGTGCAGGCATGACTGTAATCGTATTCATTGTTGGTCCATACAGGTTCACCGTTGCCTCTACCCTGGGATGTATAACCTACATCAGGGGAGTCGCCCCAGTTAAGCATACCATAACAGCGTGTATGCTCATCTGCTTTATCCTGAAGAAACATTTCCAGCCTTGTATGCTTTACGTCTGTGAAAATATCCTCAAAGACTCCGCTTTCCTTAAACACTTCTGTATCAGGTATCGGCTTGTTTGGCATCTGATACCTTGTACTTATATCATTGAGTACAGAAAGTTCCTCAAAGGGTTTATGGAAGTCAAAAAGTACTCTTTGCTCCCTTGCCATTCCTCCCTGCATTACTACTTTACCTATTCCCTCAGGCACAAGCTTAACGGTAAGTCCGTTTTTATCGGCCATAATTGCCTTGGGATAGTTCTGCTGAGCCTGATACACAGTGGCACAAAGTCCTGACTCCTCATCAGTACAATCTGCAAAAAAAGTTCCGTAAAAGACCTCTGCATTATGTTCATTTGCCTCATATATAAGCAAATCCGCATCAATTATTTCCTTTACTTCACTACCATCTTCGCTGATGTTATATCTTGTTTTATAGTTGGAGATACCGGTAGCACATCTTCTGTTTAATTCATAAAGCTTATGATGCCTTATCTCAAGATTTTTAACTTCAAGTTCCTCCTCGGTGGTGTTAATAAGTCTGTAGGCAAGTTCCATCCGTGAAAGATCCTTATAGAAATAAAGTTTAATTTCGCCTGTATATACCTCCATATCGTGAAGAATATGTACACCATTTCCCTTAAAGACTGCACATACCTCACCATTTTCTGTAAGCTTCCAATCCTTTATTTTAAAATCGTATGTATTACCATAGCCATCTGTAAGTACCGGAGCTGAAATATAGTTACTACCAAAGGTATTGCCATCGTATTTTATACTTTCAAAAAGGGTATTGAACTGCCTTGAAAGCTCTACGGAAACAGCCCCCGTATCTACAAAATCCTCTCCTGTTATTATCTCATTAAAGGCTGTATTGATATCATCTAACTTCAGGCTGTAATCCACTGCCTGCCGTGGTGGAAGGTCAGCCATAAACCTTACAAATATCCACTTTATACTTCCGTCAGGGTAAAACGCTGTTGCCTTTGCCTGGGTTGGAACAGCCTCACCCCTTTCGTTATATACCCTTACTCCATCACAACCTGTCAGTTGTCCTGCCTTTAACGGCAAAGCAAGGGAACATGGTTCATTACCTACATGGGTACTGTAAATTTTTTCAAAATGCAGCTTGTACATCCTTGACACCTCCGAATTTATCCTTATTTTTTATTATATGTCTTAGTACAAATACACATATTGTTGACGACATTACGGCAACTAAAATATTGCTTACCATCATAACAATACCTACGCTTTCGCTTCCAAGTGTACTGAAATTCTGTAATGCCCACAGGACAGGTATCCTAAATATAAATACCCTTGAAAAATTGATTATCATAGATATCTTTGTATACCCGAAGCCGAAAAGCAAACTCATAACAGCGGCATTTATTCCAAGTGGAACACAGCCTCCGAAAGCATCATACATAAATACCTTAAGTATGGTTTGCCTGAACTCCTCATTAAGTCCCTCTTTACTGTAGGCAAATACAAAACTTATCTGCTCTCTAAACAGCATAAGAAGTACCCAGCCTGTAAAGCCCCACAGACAGTTAATTACAAGTGCCTTTTTAAAGGCATCTATACTCCTGTCTATCTTACCTGCTCCCATATTCTGACTGATAACAGCAGCAGTACCATCCTGAAAGCCGTTATGTACAGTTGTAACGGCGCCGCTGATATTGTTTGATATTCCAAGAGCACCTACCGTAAGCTGTCCATACTCCTTACTCATGGCGTTAACCACCGTTTTGCCCATAGCAAATGCTACCTTTTCCACCATAACAGGAAATGAAATATTAAGCATAGGCATTACAACATTCTTTTTAATAGTAACTGCATTAATGCTGAATCCAAATACATTATCTCTTCCTGACAGGTTTTTAAAAGCTATTGCAAGCAATACACACTGGGATATCAGAGTAGCAACAGATATCATTGTAACACCTGCATTTAAAATATAGATAAAAACGCCGGTCATGGAAAGTTTAAGCAAAATAATGCCCATATTAAGATACATAATTCTCTTTGAATTTCCCCTTGCTCTTTCAATGGCAATGTATACATTATTGAAAAAGCCCACCACAGTAGCAGCCAGACTTATTACAAAATACCAAGCTCCTATAGTTATAAAATCCTCAGGAGTACCTGTTATACGTAGAAAAAATGGCACAAATGGCATACACAGCACAACGGCAACACCTATACAAAAGCATATCATTATAAGAGAGCTAAGGCGTTTTTTTACCATTTCATACTTTCCTGCACCGTAAGCCTCACTTATTTTAAGGCTGCTGCCTGCTGCAAGGCCCATACCAAGTGCAGATATCATGCTCTGTATCTGTGATAGATATGCAACTGCCGAAACGGCCTGAGCACTTATATGGGACGCCATCATTGTATCCAATATAGTAAAAATATGGTTTACTATCTGATATATGGCAAGGGGCATACACACAGTTAATATAACCTGCCACATATTACCGCTTAGGGCAAACTCACGGAATTTTCTGTCCTTTTCCGAAAGCTTGATGCCTATTTTTTTATCAGATGCCAATATTACCGCCTCCTTATGCTCTATAATATAACAAGAAAACAGTAAATTCCTCTGATTATTTGCCACATTTCAAACAGATTACATATTTTTTATGCTTCTGTAAAAAAGCTTACAGCTTTATCAAGGTTACAGACAACATTATCATCTTCAAGGACAGGTCTTTTGTCAGTACCAATATAGCATACTGTCCTGTATTCCCTTACATTAAGTTCCTTCATCAGTATTCTGCTTGTCTGCTCTACCCCTGATGTATTTATGGTGCTTCCCCCACCGTTTAAAAGTACAAGTCCCTTTTTTTCCTTTATATTTATTTCTATATTTCTTATATATTTTTGAGAACAAAAAAGCTGTATTCTTGACATTAAACTCAGAAACGAACCTGTAAACTGGGAAAAGTAAAGGGGAGAGGCAAGTATAAGCCTGTCACAGGCAATCATATACTGATATATTTCCGTCATATCATCCTCAATGGCACACCTGTCTGATGAGTGACACACCCTGCAATCTGTACAGGGACTTACATTGGCATAATATGTATCAACCTGCCTGTACTCTCCATTATATCTACTTAATATATAATTTATCATACTTACAGTCTCCCCGTTTTTATTGGGCGAACCGTTTATTATCAAAGTCTTCATGTCCATACCTCCGTAATGTCATTATACTATAGCCCCAACAGGGGAGCAAGTAACCTTTTTGAAACTGCGGAATAAATTGCAGTATAACACTTTCAGGAGGCCAAAAATGAATTTTCATATAATTCAATCACCGATTTTGACAAAAAGCAATGTATATAAATCGGTTATTATTCAGGAAACGCCGGAAAATACACCCCTTTATGACAGTGATGGTGGTAAAAGCACCGATACTCCCTCTCAGATGTCAGGAAACGAAATGTATTTTAATGATATAAATCTGTTAAAGGAACTTTATACCGAACTTAATACCTTTTTACTGCCCTTTGTTGCAGAGGTGATTGATAACTATGACTATAACGACAGTCCGATTTACGATGAGGAAGGAATAAGTCGTGAAACCCTCGCTCAGCTTGTATCCCGCGTACTTGATCTGGCATCAGAGCACACTGATGATGTGGAAGAAATAAGGCTTGAGATAAACACCAGAGAAATAAACGGCGGCTGGAACAGAAATCAGCTTTTAAATTCTCTGACAGAATCACTTATACTCAATGATATATTCATGTACAGGCGTCCACGCCGCCGCAGAATATATGAGTCCTATTCCTTTAAAAACGGCAGTTACAATGGTTTAAATTACAAATAAATTTAAGTTTCTTAGTGTCTGAAAAAGGGCTATTGCAAAGAATAAAACCATTTGCAATAGCCCATCAATTTTTATATTGACCTGTCAAGTTCTCCGTAAAGAGAGCAGAAAAATCCCATATCCTTACCCGTAACTATTCTTACATAAGCATTTAAAACATATGGCAGAAGCAGCTTTTTCTTTACCCTTATACCAACTGCATCAAACACCTCAAAAAGATCCTCCTCCAACAGTTGAGGAATGTAGTTTCTTAAGCTTCTGTCATATTTAAACAAAGCATTAACCCTTTTAATTTGCCCGTCACCGCTTCTGTCCACCCTGTCAGGATATCCCAGAGCAAGGAGGGTTTCATTATGATTAAACAAAGGTGCAAGGGAAATTATATGTCCATCCTCAGTATCCCTTAATATACCATAGGAATTCGTATTCCTGGTCCTGTTGTCAATGAGTGCATCAAAAACAAGCATCCTTATATAATCCGGAATAATATGGGGAGCAAACCTATAAAGTCTGTTCACAATTTGAATATAGTCCATTCTTTCATCTATAAATCCACTTGCGGCTTCAAAATTAACAGAAGCATTATCTGTAAAATCTTTGGACTTAACAGAACCTCTGCCTTTGACACATTCCGATATGGATATACCCATCTTCCTTCCAAGGTTACTTGCAAAAACCTCAGAGAATCTTTCATTATCACTGACTCTCTTATAAAGCCACCACTCTCCCTTTATCTTTTTCCAGCACTTTTCGCAAAAGCCGGTGTTGGTAAGTTCAGGCGTTCTTGTTCCTGCATAGTTTTTCTCAGGGTCAAGTCTTCCCATTTCTCCCTTCATTGCAAGGTCAGCAAACTTGTCGTCTGTAAACCTTATATCTTCATAGCATAATTTACTTTCTACGGGTTTCACCCAATAATTGTCTGTTATCTTAGCAGCATTGACACTAAGGGCAATGCCCGTCTGATTGATATACTTAAGGTGTAATATATTTCTAAGTTTATCTGCATTCATCCTATTTGTACATAAAGCTCTTCCCGTCACCCATCCCATAAAATCCTTTTTATTAATCAGATACAGAGGGCAGAGCCTTTCGTTAAGTATATTCAGTCTGTTATTTTCCCATTTTGCAACAATTGCATTACCACTCATGACAAAGTAATCCATTATTTTTCCCCTTATCGTACAAATATTATAATTTTACATATTATTATATAACATATTTATCTCCGTGTCATCAGAATAATTAAACAAGCTTCAAAGGTAATAAATAACTTAACTACATAAGTCTTAATAATTTATTGGATTTACAAGAAAATATTCCTATGTTACAATATTTAATATAAACTACTATGCATACTGAAAGGAAGTGACATTATGCCTAATTTGAGTCTTGATGAAAGTTTTTTTAACGAAGAACCCTATAGAAGCTATAAACTTAGAGCCCAGCAGGCAATTCGGGAAATTAGTCTGAAGGTAGTACAGGAGGATGTTAAAAAAGGCAAATCCCACACTATCGGAATTGACCGTAGAGAACCCCTGAACGACTATCAGATATCTATTTCTGAAACTCTCAGGACAGCTGAAGCAATGAGCACAAGAATCCCTGATGAAGATCTTGATGCGTTTAACAGACTAAAAGACCTTTTTGCAAAATTATTTCGGGAATATAATGAAAAAACTACAAGGGAATACATACTTGACAATATTTTTCAATATGCAATCGATGATGAAGAAGCTGCTAAGGAAAAATTAGAGAAAACAACCGGATATTTTAACAAAAGGAAAGCAAGCAAAGATCTGCAATTTGCTACTGATGTAAAAAAATTTTTAACCGGTCGCATGGATAATGCCGAAACCGACCTTTCACCAAGCAGGTTAGAAAACAGGCTGGAGTTAGTTGGTCGTATTTTAAATTCAATGCTTGATGGTGAGAGAACTATAGTTGTTCCAGATGAAGTAAGGTCTACAGCTGAACTGGTCGATCCCAATGCCGAAAGGCCTCAGCCTATTAGACTATCAGATGCATCCTGGCTTGATGAATACATTACTAAGGAAACGGGATACAGCCTTTTTGACTGGCAAAGGATATCTTCCCATAATCGTAGAAATATGAAACCAATAGGTACCGTTTTATTAGATGTACAGGAAGCAATGCCGGGAATAGCTGATTCCTTTATAAAGGGTAATCGTACACCACAGGAAGTTTACTTTGCCATACACAATTTTGATGCCGCATTTAATAATGCCTCTACAAAACAGGAAAAAAAGCGAAATCTGGCTGAGTGGCATATCATATATGGAGAAAAAATTTTTGATGTGTCACAAATGAGCGACGATGAAAAATGCCAGATTATGGAGGATTTGCTTAAGGGCAAAAGGATAATGGTGGCAAACAAAGACAATCCACCTGAAGTATTAAGGCTTACCTCCAAGATTCCTGAACTGCAAAATGCCGCTTATATCAATAGCCAATATATCGAGCACAATCAAGCTCATGATCTGGGAAGAGAACGATATTACACTCTCAGTGAAGGAATGGAAGGTATTGGCAATCCTTTGGTGACTGATTGTGCAATTCCCATAAAGGATGATGATATTGATATACCCAATATGGGCGGAACATTTGGCGGACTGGAAGTTTCCGAGGAAATCAAGGCATCTATGGAAAAGGCGGATAAGACCGGCGGCATTTATTTCGAAGCAGGCAGTAAAGACGGATATTACAGAGTTATGCCAAAATATCCGGAAGCAGGCAGCTATAACGGGGAAACCTTTGATTTAAGAAGGAATGTAAATTTACTGACAAAAGGCATTGCTGATCTGTTTGTTACCCATGACGGAGGCTTTGATTTTCAAGGTGCCTTAACAAAGCTGAACAAAATATACGATACTGCAATTGCCAATCCAAACAGTGATGAGATATATGATATTCTTGGTATTTCCGAACAGGATCGCAGCAGAATCAAGCCCTTTGTAAAAAGTGTTGAACAAACAAGTCCGTCACGTATGCTTAATTTATATAAGATATGGAAAAATTTTGCCGAAAACTGTGTCACAATGCAAATGGCACTGAGTGATGAAAAAATCTCTCCTGAACACAAAAGCCTCCTTGATTCGGAAATGAGCAATTTCAGCAATGCCCTGGAAGAACTTAAGGATATGGTCGTTATAGATGTTGACAGGGAAAAAAGAATGTTTGCAGTTACCGAATGTAGCGGTAGTGCCGCTTTTAATAAAACATTATGGGATTTAGCGGAAAATGCTGATTCCAAATCCGATATATTTGGTATCCGAATAGATCTTCTTGAAGATGACTACAGGAAAAAATTCAAGGATCTTTCAACAAGACTCAGGTTTGCTCATGGTGAAGAAAAAGACGCTCTCATGGAGGAATTTGAACAACTTAAACATAATATGAGTGACAAAAAGATTAACCCAGAGGAACATATTGCTTTCTATGAAGAAGGGAACAGATTAGATGAGCTATTTGAAACCATAAGGGACAAATCTCCGGAAGAAAAGTTTCATATTATGGAATCGGATAAATTTATATCACAAAAAATAAGGTACTATACCAAAGATAAGTTACAGCATGAATTAATGACTGCCAGAAAAAAGCTGGAGGAAATTGAAGGGGATAGCGTTGAAGCAATGGCAGCCAAAGAAAAAGCTCAGGATGATGTTAAAAGAGCTGAAGAAAAAGTCGCTTTGTGTTCTACATACAAATATTCTCCATTTAAAACCGATGCTCAAAACCGCCTTGAGGCAGTTAAAGCACAGCTTCAGGATCTTGTAGACAGTGTAGAAAAACATACTAAACTGGAAACACAGCTTGAAGAAAACTCCATGCAGCTTCAGAACCTTATTGACAATACACACTCAATGGATGAAAGTGGTCAGTTAAGCAGAAAAATTTCCGAGCTGACAAATAAGCATATTCTTCTTGAGGATCAATTACGAAAAAGCACCCAAAGGCTTCAACAACTTGTAGGGGAGCCCGATCCAATGAAAGGTAATACTTTAAACAACAAGATAGCTGAGCTTTCAGAAAGATACGCTTCACTTGAATCATATATAAAGGACAATCCCCAAGAGCTACAGCAACTCAAGGACAGTATAATGGAAAGCTATACCCTATTAGAAGACAGCTATAAGGAATATAAAGACATGGGCTATTTTGATGTTGAACGTAAATGGGATGTACATTATGCATTTAATCCATTGGTATTTGAGCATAATGGTGAAAAATATTCATTGACCTTTGAATCCTTTGCCCCTGAAGTAAATGCCATAATCAATCACCCCGGAGCAAATCCCATGGTAAGCGTTGGTATATTTAAGGATGAGGCACATTTTCGGGAATATTATGCACAGGATCACGAGAACATTGAAAACAGTATTGCAAACAGATATAAGCAGTTTAAAACCATGTATTCTGCCGATAAGGCAAAGGAGCTTCCTACTTATTATGTAGCAAAGGAAGAAAGCAAAGTAACCAGGCTTTCCTTATCCGATATTGTATCATCAAGGGAAACATCTTCTTCATCAAAATCTACGCAATTTGCAAAGGATTCGTCTCTTACTGTCAAAAGCAGCGGAAAAAGCAAATAAAACAGATTTTATATAAATCTAAAATTGGTGACTTTGCTGGCAAAATTGAGTCTTTTTATAAGTAAGATTAAAAAGAAACTCTCAGCTGTCATTTTCTTCTTGAACCCTTTTTCTTCATAACACAGCAAAAACCTCCAAACTGATTTTTATCATATTTCGGCTTGGAGGTTTACTTATTCCCTTGTAAATGTCAATGGATTTTTCAGCCAAGTTAAGATCCATCCGTTGACAAAACGCAAAAAAATTAACACAGAACATAGTCTGTTATTCCATATCCATCTCGTATCTCAGTTTTTCAAGAGCACGCTTTTCTATCCTGGATACATAACTGCGACTTATGCCCAATATTCTTGCCACCTCCCGCTGGGTCATTTCCTCACCATCTGTAAGACCGTATCTGCATTTTATTATATATCTCTCCCGTTCCGTCAGTCTGTCAAGCTTTTTCCTTAATCTTATTATCTCTGACTTCTTTTCTGCTATATCCTCAACACTATCGCTATCGTCAGACAACCTCTCTTCAAGGGTTATCTCATTGCCCTCCTTATCTACTCCCACTGTATCCTGAAGACTTATGTCGTTACGATACTTTTTGCTGTTTCTAAGGTACATAAGTATTTCGTTTTCTACACATCTGGAGGCATAGGTAGCAAGCTTACTGCCCTTTTCACCGTTAAATGTATTAATTGCCTTTATAAGACCTATGGTACCTATTGATATAAGTTCCTCTGAGTCCGTCTGCTGTACTGTGGAATATTTTTTTACGATATGTGCAACAAGCCTCATATTACGTTCAATAAGCACATCCCTTGCAGCCCTGTCACCATTTTCCATGTCCTTAATATATTTTGCTTCCTCCTCGGCTGTAAGAGGCTTTTTAAATGAGCTTCCTCCCACATATGCGAACATAAAAAATACTTCCAGTAATAATCCCAGCATTTAAGCACCCCTTAAGGCATTCTTATATACTATATGTGGTTTTATCCTAAAGGTGTCAAAATAAACCATATAAAATTATCCCCTGTCATAACTAATGACAGGGGATTTGATAATTACTGTTGCTGCTGTTCCACTATTTCATCATATCTTTCTTGTGCCTCATTTTTTTCTGCCCTTGAAGGATGGTTATCCACTACCTTCTGGAAATAATCCTTTGCAGTTGTAAAGTCTCCTGCGTCCTGGGCAATTATTCCTAGTCTGAGCATGGCATTATACTTCACTTCTGTATCACTTAAGGCACAACTCAGACAGTTATTGTAATTTGTCTTTGCTTCCTCCTCATTGCCCTGTCTTTCAGCTTCAATACCCTGATCATAATATACCTCAGAAGCAGCCGGCAGAACCTGTTGCCTAAGAGAGTTATATCTGTTAATTGTATCATTATCAAAGCCATCTGTACTCAGAGCCATCAACTGTTGCGCCGCATCAACAAACTGTTCATTGTCATAAAGATCACTTATTGTAGTCAGGGCATTAACTCTTTCCTGAAGCTCCTTTGCATTAATTGTATTAAGCTGATTTTGCAACTCCTGATTTTCTTTGGTAAGCTCCTCTGTTATAGAATTGGAATTTGCAGTCAGGTTATCAAAATCCTTTTTTAGACTGTCATACTCTCCTGAAACAGTTTCATAAGCTGATTTATACTTTTCTGTATAGCTTGGCATAACAAGCACAGTCATAACTATCACCGTACATATACATCCTACAACAAACATAATAACGGGATTAACAGGTTTGGCAATCTTTCTGCTGCCTGTATTATCCGTAGGAACATAGTAGGTAGCATATCGCATTTCGTTATTTGATTTTCTTGGATCAGGGCGTGATTTATCAGGACAAAGTTGTCTGTAATACCCAAGAGCAATAGGATTATTTACATCAAGACGCAGCACCCTGTTAACAATATCCAGTGCATCATTGTTCCTGCCACGCATAAGATAGCATAAAGAGAGTAAATTAAGTGCCTCAACGAACTTATTATTTATATCAAGTGCTTTTTTTAGCCTTATAATAGCAAGATCATCATTCTTCTGTTTAACATACTCCAGCGCCTCATTATACAGGCTGACACTATCTTCCATCTTTTCAGAGTTTCGGATATTTTCGCCATAATTATTAAGATACTCAACCGCCAAATTTTTTTCATTGCGGATATTCTGGCTTACTATCCATTGTACAAGAGCATCAGCCATCTGACCTAACTCATAATACACCAGCCCCAAAACATTTCTTGCATTAATATTATTTTTATCAAACAAAATACTTCTTTTAAGGCTGTCAACAGCACCCGACAAATCCCTTGCCTTAGCTTGTTCCAGTCCCTGATTATAAAGCTTTACGGAAATATTATGTGCTTTAGCTATAAGTGCTGCATTTTCCCCACATTCAGGGCATATACTACCTTCATTGAATTTATATCCGCAGTTTGGACATCTCATTTACCGTTACTCCCTGTCTTCTTCTCGGTTTCCACTATCTTAAACATATCCATAATATCCTGTATTTCATTTTCCGTAATTACCTTTTCTATCTCATCTATTTCATGCATAGGTTTATATTTGGCAATTTCCTTTTTAAAGTCAAACATTTTATTCCCTCCTACTGCTATAACTAAATTTATAACACATTTTCTTTAATAAAACAAGGAAAATATTTATTAAGAAGGTATCTATTTTATCATTTCAACAAAAGCTTCTTCGCTAATTATTGGAATATTAAGTTCCTTTGCCTTCTTGTTTTTGCTTGAAGCAGAATTTACATCATTATTTATCAAATAGTTAGTTTTTGATGATACACTGCCTGTTACCTTTCCGCCAAGTCTTTCTATTTCTTCCTTTAACTCACGTCTGTTTTTATAAATATGCACATCACCTGTAATAACAAAGCTTATACCATCAAGACTTCCTTTATTGATGCCTTCCTCAGGCTCAACAATACTTAAGTATTCCATTGCTTTCTTTACAAGATCAACATTGTCCTTATAGCTGAAATACCTTGTAACTGCACTTGCTATTATCTCTCCGAAACCATCTATCTCCTCAAGCTCCTCTTGTTTTGCTGAGATTATTCTGTCAATATCATAATCACATTTTTTACAAAGAAGTTTAGCATTGCTTAATCCTACATGATTGATTCCAAGAGCATAAATAAAATTAGGCAGAGCAACTTTTTTTGCTTTTTCTATAGAACCCAGAAGATTATCGGCTGATTTCTTTCCAAAGCCATCCATTTGGGTAATATCATCCCTATATTTTTCAAGACTAAATATATCTGTATAGTTATCGAGATAACCTCTGGAAATAAATTTTTCTATGGTAGCCTCTGACAAACCCTCAATATTCATGGCATCCCTTGATACAAAATGAACCAGTGCCCTTAATCTTTGTGCCTTACAGTTTGGATTAGTACACTTAAGAACCTTACCATCAGCGGAACCCACTATCTCGGTTTCCTCACCGCACACCGGACATTTATCAGGAATAACCAGGGTATTACTTTCAGTCAAATTTTCAGCCACCTGTGGGATAATCATATTCGCCTTATAAACGGTTATTCTGTCACCTATACCAAGCTTGAGCTGCTCGACTATACTTACATTGTGAAGACTTGCTCTGCTTACTGTGGTTCCTTCAAGCTCCACACTGTCAAATATAGCTATTGGATTGATAAGCCCTGTTCTTGATGTATTCCACTCCACGTCCCTGAGAACAGTTTCGGCTACTTCGTCAGCCCATTTGAAGGCAATGGAGTCCCTTGGAAACTTTGCAGTACTTCCAAGTAATTGGGAATAACTGATGCTGTTGTAAGTAAGCACAAGTCCATCTGTTGCAAACTCATTTTGAGGTATGTTATCCTCAAACCATTTTACTGCATCTTCAACTGTATTTCCTGTTACCACACGGCGTATAACGGTCTGAAATCCCATACTGTCAAGATAATCTAACCAGTCTGTCTTTAAATCTCCAAGTGAATTACCTTCAGCACTCACCAGAGAAAAGGCAATAAAACATACATTTCTCTTAGCTGCAATGCTGCTGTCCAGCTGTCTTACAGTTCCACTGCACAAATTTCGTGGATTTTTATATTGTTCCTCTCCTTCCAGAAGACTATTAATCCTTTCAAACTCCTTAAAAGAGATAACTGCTTCACCCCTTACTACCATTTCACCCTTAAATGGTATCCTGAAAGGGATGTTTTTAAAACACAAAGCATTATGGGTAATATCCTCACCTATTTCGCCGTTTCCCCTTGTAACTGCACTTACCAAAGCGCCGTTATTATATGTCAATACAACGGTAAGTCCGTCCATTTTATAGGAAAGTATGCCCTCCTTATCTTCAAGAAAACTTTTTAGCCTTTCCACATCTTTTGTCTTATCAAGGGAAAGCATCCTGCTTTCGTGCCTTACCTTCTTTAAGGAACTTAAAACCGTATATCCTACTTTTTTTGTAGGACTGTCTCCAAGTACTATACCTGTTTCCTTTTCCAGAGCAACAAGCTCATCATAAAGTTTGTCATACTCAAAATCACTCATTATACTGGAATCCTTCTGATAATAGCTTTCAGCTGCTTTATTTAGAAGTTCCACAAGCTCTTTCATTCTGTCCATGTCAATTCTCCTTATAATACAGGATATTCTTATATCAAAAAACAGGGAGTGAAAGCTATCCACTCCCTGCTTATTATACCTCTTTAAGGTCAGTCTTATTTCATTAAATCAAGAACCTTGCTTATAATAACAGCAGCCTGTGCCCTTGTTGTGTTATCCTTTGGCTGAATGTTATTACCTGTACCACTTACTATGCCACCCTCAACCATAGCTGCAAGACTATCTACAGCATAAGCTGAAATAGAATCCTTATCAGCAAACTGATCAAGTACACTTACATCTCCGGTAAGTGAAGTACCTGTCTGCATCTCAACAGCCTTTTTGGCAAGAATCATCATATCCTGTCTTGTAATATTATTTTCAGGACTGAATGTACCATCATTGCTGCCTGAAGCAATGCCCATTTCCTTTGCAATACCTACTGCATTGTAGTAATACTTGTCAGCTCTTACATCACTGAAGTTATCAGATGCTGACTTGGTGGTATCAACACCCATTGCTTTTAAAAGCATAATGATAAAATCTGCTCTCTTAACATTATCTCCCGGCTTAAAGGTATTATCATTATAACCATTTACAATACCTTGAGAAGCAAGAGAGTTAATATAGTCTTCAGCCCATGGATAATTACCTAAGTCAGTAAACGCAGGAGCCTGTGTAGTTGTAGCCTCTGTAGTTGTTTCTGTTACAGCAGTTGTTGCCTCAGTTGTAGCTTCTGTAGCAGTTGTTGTAGTGCCGTTTGAACCAGAACTACTTGATGAACTTGATGTATTGCTGCCTGAGGAGTTTGATGTAGTTGTTTCTGTTGTAGTTTCAGCAGACGTTGTTGTAGTTTCTGTAGTAGTTACAGTAGTATTTTCGTTAGCAGATATATTATCATCTTTAATAGCACCAACTATAACCTTTGGTATGGTAATTGAATAAGCCATATTGCCTACTGATTCCATAGGTGTACGGCAAATATCTGCTAATGTAAAGCCAAGATCAGCATTGCCGTTACCTACCGCCTTAAAGTATACTCTTAAAAGAGTACCTGAATTTTCAGCTTCCTTAAGGACTAAGTTTTCATCCGGCTCAGAAATATAATTGGAAAATCTTATCTCTCCTGACTGAGGATCGGTAGCATTAACACGATCATCAACATTATCAGAAGGGAACAAAGGTATCTCTGCACCAGCCATAGAACTATTATAATAAAGCAAATCAGGAGCAGCTTCCTCAGTAAGAGCAGGAACTACAACGTCAGGGTTATAACTGATTCCAAAGGTTGCATTGTTTATACCGGGGTTAGCTGTAACGTCAAGGTCTAAATAGAACACGTCACCAACTTCAACATTGTCATCACTTACTACTGCTTCCCATTCAAAATCAAGGGCAAAAACAGGTTATGCAGATGTAAAAACTGCTAAAGCCATTATAACAGCTAAAAATCTTTTTTTCATAAGATAGAAACCTCCATATTGAATTTTATTCTTGAAGTATATATTACACAATTATTCTACAAAAATCAAGTACTTACGCGTATTTTATAATATTTTTGTACTTATGAAGTCCTGTATTCATATACTTCCGATATAGGTGTAAGGCTTTCCATGTTTTCCAGCGCAAAAGCATGGACCGTATCTCCTGTCATATAACCCTCATAGTGACATATTCCGTCATTAAAAATCATTGAATCATAGACCTTTGCCCTGCTGTATTTGCCATCAGAAAAAAACGAAAGGACAAGACTTAAATTTTTTAAATCACTCTTTGTAAATAATTTTAATACAAATTGAGTGTTATCTGTTTGTTTTCCAACCATGTAGCAGATTTCATCATCAGGCATAGAATAGAGGTATTCCATCTGCATACAATCCGGAATACCTTCACCAGTATAATCCTCATTAAGATATAAAGCACCACCCTCTAATATGCTAAGGTAGTCATCAGGGGTCATATCTGGATGTTCTGACAGGAATAAGGCAGTAATACCTGCTACAACAGGTGCAGAAAATGATGTTCCGTTAGCCATCACATAAGCATTGTCAGATGAAATGCCGGGCATTCTAAACAATCCTCCGCACGCCACAACATTTATCCTGTAATTTTTTTGGGAATAGGATGCCCTTTTAAATGACTTATCCGTTGCTCCTACACTTATAGCTCCAGGACTTGATGCAGGATAACATAAAGCTGACGCAACAGAGCTGTCACTGTCACTTCCGCTGTTTCCTGCCGCAGCTATAACAATAACACCCTTGCTATTTGCATATTCAACTGCTTTGTTAATTTCACCATACCCCGAAGTAACTCCCAATGAAGTAGTAATTATATCACAGTCATAGGTATCCACGGCTGCCATAATGGCACTTAACATATTTGATGAGGTACCCTGTGTTTCTCCGTTGATGTTAG
Source organism: uncultured Eubacteriales bacterium (assembly GCA_949293325.1). Taxonomy (GTDB): domain Bacteria; phylum Bacillota; class Clostridia; order Lachnospirales; family CAG-274; genus CALWRD01. The sequence goes on from CASFCZ010000061.1 coordinate 27,997, forward strand.
TCATTGCCACAAGAGGCACTATGGTCGCATCAGGTACAATACCTGCCATACCTATACCATCATTTCTGCCTGCCACAAGTATACCTGTTACCATTGTACCATGGCGAAATGTATCAGACGTATCTGTTGAATTGGTAATAAAGTTATAACCAACTTCTATATCGGCATTTACAAATTCCTGATGATTTCTGTTAACACCTGTATCAATTACACCTATCCTGACCTTTCCGCTTGGTTTATAGGTATTGATATATTCCGTAATACCACACTGGTCAAAGTATACCTGATCCGAAAAATACGGATCGTTATACTCAGCCATGGCAGTTACCTCACTTTTAAAAGACATACTCTCCTTATAATCACTTGTGTCGGGTATAACAAGAGGCTTGTCCTCACTTATAGAGCTTGCTTCACCTCTTTCAAGGAGCAATTTTGCCATATCTTCATCAGCAAGAAACATTCCCAGATTCTCCGATATTACCTTAAGACCATATCCTCCAAGGTCGGCATCCTCTGCTGCTGTTACAATATAGTCAGATGCAAATACAGTTAATGGGCTAAAAACAAGAAATATCAGAAATATGGTTAAAAAATATATCCGCTTCACCTGACATCTTCCTTCCTCATCATATCAAAAGGTTTTACAGGCTGATCAGTCCTAATCTTAAGAAGCTGCTGGGGGTGAGGAGCCTCGGATACACTTTCTCCCTCAAGGGTTAATATTTCCTCAATAGTCTGTTTAAAGGTATTTCCATCCTGAAGCATAAACTCAACTTCATCGCCTTTAACAAATTTATTTCTCTGTTCGATAAGAGCATATCCCGTTTCAGGATCATATTCCTTAACCATGCCTATAAAATCATAGGTTCTGATATAGGAACTTGTTGTATATATCTGCTCATTCTTTCCGGGCTTACCATAATAGAAACCCGTAGTAAATCCTCTGTAACTTGCCTTTGCGGCTTCCTGTATATAATAGCCCTTTTCCTTCTTACTGTTATACAGCTCAGGAGAGGTAAGATAATCATCTATTGCTTCCCTGTATGCCTTAACAACTGTACCTACATAAAATGCGGTCTTTATTCTACCCTCTATTTTAAGGCTCATTATACCTGCATCCACAAGCTCCGGAATATGGTCTATCATACACAAATCCTTTGAATTGAATATATATGTTCCTCTCTGTTCCTCAACAATGGGCATATATTCATTAGGACGGGTCTTCTCTGTAACATAATATTCCCAGCGGCATGGATGTGAGCAGGCACCCTTATTGGCATCCCTTCCTGAAAGATAGTTGCTTAAAAGACATCTTCCGGAGTATGAAATACACATGGCACCATGTACAAATGCTTCAATTTCCATATCTTCGGGAATATTCCTTGAAATATCTTTTATCTCAACCAAAGAAAGCTCCCTTGCCATAACAATCCTTTTGGCACCCAGCTCTTTCCAGAAAAGAGCTGTATGATAATTGGTATTGTTTGCCTGGGTACTGATATGCAAATCCATATCAGGGACAGTCTTTCTTGCCAGGGCAAATACTCCAGGGTCAGCTATAAGGAGTGCATCAGCCCCAAGTTCACGAAGCTCCCTGAAATAATCTGCCATGTGTTCAAAATCCTCATTATGGGCAAATATATTACAGGTTACATATACTTTTGCTCCGTGGCTGTGGGCAAACTCTATACCTTCACCCATCTGCTGAGTGTCAAAATTCTTAGCCTTTGCCCTCAGACTGAAACTCGTACCACCCAGATATACAGCATCTGCACCGTATAAAACAGCTATTTTAAGTTTTTCAAGATCCCCGGCAGGTGCCAGCAATTCGATTTTTTTCATTGATATTCACCTCTTTACAGTTTCTGTATAAGTGCAACCCCATCACCTACAGTAAGGATACTGCTGCGGAGGGACTTATTATTGCTTATTTCGGTTAAAAATTCATTCAGTCTGGTGTGCATGGTTCTCTGGCGTCTGGGGACTTCAAGCCTTTCCTTTGCCACCCTTCCGTCCTGAAGAACGTCATCTGCTATTATCAGACCACCCTTCCTTGTAAGACGTATAACATCAGGAAGGATATTGATATACTGTCCCTTTGCGGCATCCATAAATACAACATCGAACTCCCCCTCAAGTTTCTTAACGACCTCTACTGCATCACCGATAATAAGATTTATCTTGTCTTCCTTGCCAAACTTTTTAAAATTTGCTCTGGCGCATTCTATCATTTGTGGGTATCTGTCAACGGTGGTAATACTTCCTCCCTCCTGAAGGAAATCAGACATAAATATCGAGGAAAAGCCCACCGCCATTCCCAGCTCCAATATTCGTTTAGGCTTCATTATACCAAGCAACACTGACATAAGCCTTACAACATCATTGGGAATAATGGGTAAATCAATCTCATAGGCATGTTTTTGCAGCTCGCCCAGTTCCCCTTCACAAAGGGGCTGAATATTGTCTATATATTCCTTTAAATTACTATCAATAAAGCTCATAACACACCTCAATCAAGACTGCTTTTGTATCTTTCACTGGCTGCAAGGAAGTCATTGTAATCAGAAGTAAAATAATGCTCTCCTGTATCCATATTCTCCACTACATAGTAAAGATAATCAGTATCCTCGGGACTTACCGCAGCCTGAAGGCAGTCCTTTCCAGGATTTCCTATAGGGCCTACAGGAAGTCCGTCAACATAATAAGTGTTATGACCATCTTCCACTTCAAGGTCAGCATAGTAAACCCTGTCTCTTCTTTCTCCCAAAGCATAAAGTACAGAGGCATCCATCTGTAATTTCATACCTGCATTAAGCCTGTTATATATAACAGATGATATTTTACCCCTGTCCTCTGGGTATCTTGCTTCACTTTCAATAAGTGAAGCAACTATAACCGCCTCATCAACAGTAAGTCCACGAGTCTGGGCTGCCCCCTTAAGGGAAACATCAAAGACCTCATCAAAACGTGCAAGCATTTTATCAACTATGTCATGGGCTGTCATATCCGTTGAGAAATAATATGTGTCAGGGAATAAATAGCCTTCAAGAAGATTGTCCCTGTCAGGAATATCTGCAATAAAGTCATAATCATAGTCCCTGCTGTTACATGCCTCCATAAATTCATCATAGGTAACAAGACCTGTTTCGGCAAACTGGTTGGCTATCTCTGTAAGCCATGCCCCCTCTTTAATGGTAACTGTAACCTGTTCATCATCCACTCTGCCGCTTTTAAGCACATCACATATTTCATTAAAGTCCATATAGTTATTGAATGTATAATCTCCCGGCTGAAAATTTGCCCCCTCACCTTCTCTTTTACAAAGGTAAATAAACTGAAGACTACTGTCAATAACACCATTTTCACTCAGTTTTGAGGCAATATCCCTTACCGTATCACCCTCATCAATAGTAACACTTATTTCCGTCTGAGCCTCACCCCTATCCCTGGCACTGTTTACCTGAAAAGATGTAAATTGCCTTATCTTTATTATTCCAATGGCAACACCTGCCACTATAATAGCAAGTACAACCAGGAGAATTATCAGTCCAGCCCTGCTTTTTTTCTTTTCTTTACTCATAATTGACCTCCATTAAAGTTAAACCGTTAGGAGAAAGGGTTTTACCTGCCCTTGTTCTGTCACGGGAGGCTATTATATCTCCCATATCCTCCGGTTTTATCTTACCAAGTCCCACATACACAAGGGTACCTGCCAATATTCTTACCATATTGTATAAAAATCCGTTTCCGTTCACCCTTATAGTAATTATATCCCCCTCCTTCTCCACCTCAAGTGAATATATGGTTCTGACGGTGGTTTTGGAGGATCCTCCCGTTGCGCAAAAAGCCTTAAAGTCATGCTCCCCGAGAAAATACGGGCACGCCCTTTTCATGGCATCAATATCCAGCCTTGGTCTTATATGCTCTGTATATCTCACAAGAAGAGGATTTTTATAATCACTGTTTAAAATCTTATACTCGTAGGTTTTATCGGTGACACTGTACTGAGGATGAAAGCTATCATCTACCTCCACTGCATCAGTCACTACTATATCATCAGGCAAAAAGCAGTTAACTGCAAGGGGTATTCTGTCTACAGGAATAGTTATTTTATCATCTGTAAACACAGCTCTCTGACCCAATGAGTGTACTCCTGTATCCGTTCTGCTTGCGCCCCTGACGGTTATATCTCTTTTCAGCAGTGTGGATAATGCCTCCTCAAGCCTTTGCTGTACTGATATAAAATCCTTTTGCCTTTGCCAGCCATAATATCCACTGCCATCGTATGTAACAGTTAACAAAACTCTCATGTCATAACCCCCATATAAGCCTTAACAGAAGTGTCACAATAACAAAGCCCCCGTAAATGGAAAAGGTAATATAATCATTTCTTTTTAAAACAGGCTCATTCATCCTTGTTCTGTTTATATCGCCCCTGTAGCAGCGTGCCTCCATAGCAGTTGCAAGCTCAACTGCACGTCTGAAAGAAGAAACAAAAAGAGGTACAAGCAAAGGTAAAAGGCTCTTTGCACGGTCTGTAAGTTTGCCTCCGTCGAAGTCAGCACCCCTTGCCATCTGTGCCTTTTTAATCTTATCAAGTTCCTCAATAAGGGTGGGAATAAAGCGCAGAGCAATTGACATCATCATTGATATTTCATGGGCAGGCACACCTATCCGCTTAAATGGTTTAAGAAGATACTCCATACCTACAGTAAGCTCAATAGGGGATGTAGTCAAAGTCATAACTGAAGATGCAACAATAAGTAGTATAAGTCTTACAGCCATCTTCAAAGATAGTAAAGCACCATAGTCCGTTATCTTAATAATACCCAGTGAAAATATCACATCACCCTGACGGGTAAAAAGAAGATTAAGTACTACGGTAAATATTATAATAATCAAAATTCCTTTAAGTCCCCCAAGCATAAGCCTGAATGGAACATTTGAAAGATATATTGCAACTGCAAGTATAATAATGGCAAGTGTATAACCGATTATTCCTTTTGCAGTAAACAGACCTATAATATAAAGCATGGTAGCCATTATCTTTGAACGGGAATCCAGATTGTGAATAATGGAATCCACAGGATAATACTGACCGATAGTTACATTCATAACTTCACCTCAAAATCAAGCTCAATATATCTACAGCCTCATCAACTGTATATACATCACAGGGAAGCATAATTCCCTTATCGCAGAGCTTATCCATAATAACGCTGATCTGTGGGGCAGCAAGGCCTATTTCATTCAGATGTTTTGACCTTTTAAATACGTCCTTTACAGTGTCAAACATATCTACACTGCCCCTGTTCATAACAAGTATCCTGTCTGCAAGTCTGGATATATCCTCCATGGAATGGGACACCAATATAACAGTAATACCCAGCTTTTTATGCATACTTTGTATGGATGAAAGTATCTCATCTCTGCCATATGGATCAAGACCTGCTGCCGGTTCATCAAGTATAAGCACCTCAGGCTCCATGGCAAGTACACCTGCAATGGCTACCCTTCGCTTTTGTCCGCCACTTAACTCAAAGGGTGACTTTTCATAATATTCCTCGCCCATGCCCACAAGCTTAAGAGCAGACCTTACACGCCTGTCAATTTCATCCTCACTTAAGCCCATATTTTTAGGTCCAAAGGCAACATCCCTATATATAGTGGACTCAAAGAGCTGGTACTCCGGATACTGGAAAACCAGTCCCACCTTCTGACGGAGGTTCTTAAGGCTTCCCCTAACAGCATTTATATCTGTACCATTAACAAGTACTTGTCCGCTGTCAGGCTTAATAAGCCCGTTAAGATGTTGTATCAGGGTGCTTTTACCTGAACCAGTATGTCCTATAAGACCAATAAATTCGCCTTTATTTATCTTGATATTAACATTATAAAGAGCCGTTTTTTCAAACGCAGATTTCTTTCCGTATATATGCGTCAGCCTTCTGACCTCTATTATTGTTTCACCTGACTTATGGTGCTGTTCATTACGGGGAAGATCTATATCATTCATATCCCCCTTAAAACCATGGCTGAGAAGTTCATTGACAGCCTCATCTATTGTAAGCACATTACCGTTAAGATTAAATCCTCTTTTATTAAGAGCGTACATCAGCTCAGTAGCCTGTGGAACATCAAGATGAAGACTTTTCATTTTTTCTACCTGTGAAAAAACTTTTTCGGGGCTGTCATCCATAACTATCCTGCCCTTTTCCATAACAACTACCCTGTCAGCAAGAGCCGCCTCCTCCATATAATGGGTGATTAAAACTATAGTTATGCCTTCCTGACGATTAAGCTGCATTACAGTATCAATTACCTCCCTGCGACCGGCAGGATCCAACATTGCAGTTGGCTCATCAAGAACTATACACCTTGGTTTCATAGCAAGTACGCCTGCAATGGCAATACGTTGCTTCTGACCGCCACTTAGCAGGCTGGGGGCAGAGCGTCTGAATTCTTCCATACTGACTGTCTTTAATGCAAAATCCACCCGCTTGCGAATTTCCTGTGATGGTATACCAAGATTTTCGGGTCCAAAGGCAACATCCTCCTCAACTATGGTAGCTATTATCTGGTTGTCCGGATTTTGAAACACCATACCTGCGCTTTGCCTTATATCCCACAATTTGCTTTCATCAGCTGTATCCATGCCATTAACATATATAACACCATCTGTAGGCGTAATCAGAGCATTAATATGCTTGGCAAAGGTAGACTTTCCCGAACCGTTGTGTCCTAGAACAGCTATAAATTGACCTTCGGGAACTGTAAGATTAATGCCGTTAAGGGCACGGAAGGGCTGGCTTTCGCCCTTTTCCTCGTTATATACCGTATATTCATAAATCAAATTCTGACTATTGATAAAATCCATATTTTCACCTATATATCCGCATAATAAGCCATATTAATCTATAGTATATATTATTTACGACATTTTATCAAGGCAAATACCCAAAAACCTTTATCGCTTTTTATTATAATCAACAATAAAACCAATAATTTTATCATAATTTTCCGGTATATGCGGAAACAAACAATTACTACAGTCCTTTATTTTTCCCTTTTCTTTGTCAATATAAGTAGGATTTCCGGGACAATTATCAACTAAATAAAAGGGACAAAAACAAAAAAGACAGTTAAATCTGCCCTTCTCCATTCCTTTATGACATGGATAGAATTCACAGGCAGTATTTTCAAAAAATCTGTAATTATTCTCCATTTTTCCTCCAAAAAAAGCTCCGTAAAAGGAGCTTAAATTAAAAAAATTATGCGGATGACAGGACTTGAACCTGCACACCATAAGGCATCAGAACCTAAATCTGACGTGTCTGCCAATTCCACCACATCCGCATAATATGGATATTTTAGCATTATGTTATAAACTTGTCAATATACAAAAGAAGATTATTTAAATGATGATACATCCCATATATCACTGCATATGTCCCTGTAAAAATCCGGTTCATGACATACCATAAGAATTGCGCCCCTGTATTCTTTGAGGGCACGTTTAAGTTCCTCCTTAGCATCCACATCAAGGTGGTTGGTGGGCTCATCAAGTACAAGAATATTACTTGGCTTGTTCATAATTTTGCAAAGTCTTGTTTTTGCCTGCTCACCGCCGCTCAGAACATACACCTTACTTTCAATCTGTTCATTGGTAAGCCCACATTTGGCAAGAGCCTGCCTTATCTGATACTGGTTATATGCAGGGAACTCATCCCATAAATCCTCTATGCAGGTTTTGGTATTACTTTCCTTTATTTCCTGCTCAAAGTATCCTATTTCCTGATTGCCACCTGTTATTACCTCACCTTCAAGTGGCTTAATTTCTCCCAGAAGGCTGCGCAAAAGTGTGGTCTTGCCTATTCCGTTAGCTCCAACCACTGCAACTTTCTGTCCCCTTTCAAGGAGAAGATCGAGGGGCTTTGATAAGGGCTTATTATAACCTATAACAAGACCCTTTGTCTGAAATATCAACTTATCAGAGGTTTTGCCCTGTAAAAACCTGAACTCAGGCTTAGGTTTTTCCTTTGCAAGCTCTATTATCTCCATCTTATCAAGCTTTTTCTGTCTTGCCCTTGCCATACCGGCAGTTGCTACCCTTGCTTTATTCCGTGCAATAAAATCCTGAAGCTGATTTATCTCATTCTGTTGTCTATTATATGCTGCCTCCAGCTGTTTTTTATTCAGTTCATATACACGCAAAAATTCATTATAATCACCTGTATACCTGGTAAGATGGGCATTTTCCACATGATATATTACATTTACCACACTATTTAAAAACTCCATATCATGGGATATAAGGATAAAGGCATTTTCATAATCCAACAGATACTGCTTAAGCCAGAGTATATGCTCCTCGTCAAGGTAGTTTGTAGGCTCGTCAAGAAGCAGAATGTCAGGCACCTGCAAAAGAAGCTTTCCAAGAAGTACCTTTGTACGCTGTCCTCCGGAAAGGTCATCAACATCCTTATCTAGACCTATTTGTGCCAGACCTATACCTGATGCCACTTCATTCAACCTTGTATCTATGGAATAAAAATCTCCCATATCCAGTATATCCTGTAGAGAAGCAGCCTCCTCCATTAACTTGTCCACATCTGCTCCATCATCACCCATTGAGGCATAGACATCATTAAGCTCCCTTTCAACATCATAAAGATAGTCAAAGGCAGTTCTCAAAACATCTCTTACAGTCATACCCTTTTCAAGCTCTGCATGTTGATCGAGATAACCTACCCTGACACGGTTTGACCATTGTATAACACCTTCATCAGGCATAAGCTTGTTAGTAATTATACGCATAAAAGTAGACTTTCCCTCACCGTTAGCACCTATAAAACCAATATGCTCACCCTTATTAAGCCTGAAGGAAACATCCTCATATATAATCCTTCCACCAAAACTATGGCTCATATTCTTAACTGTTAGTATACTCATTATTTATCCTCACTTGATTAATTTTATTCGTACAATTAACCTCTTAATCAGAGAAATATGCGAAAGCATAAGTCTGTCAGCCTCTCTGTAACATGTCTTCAGCTCCCTATACTCCACATCTGTAATACCGGTTTTGCTGTATATTGCTTTTTCTGTAAGCTTTAACAGGCTTTTACCCTTTTCCTCATCAAAGCCGATATTTACCAGTGCCTCTGCAAGATCCCTGTAATAATCCGACTTCGCTATTATATTACAATTAATTGCAATATTACGTGTATGCTCATATATAAACCTTACGGCCTTTGTCCTGTCGCCTCTTATAACAGCAATATTTCTGTAAACAACCCTTTTGACAGGTCTTAACAACAGGTATGCAATGGCAAGAATAAGAGCAAAGGAAATAATAACCTTTATTACATTGAATATTATTGCCACAGCAAACTCAATGTTACTGCCATACTCAATACGTTTAAGTCTGAGTTCCTGGAAATAATCCATTATTTCTTCACCCATACTTTTACTTGTGGTTTCCTCCTTAACATCCTCCTCGGAAACATATGGAGTAGTATCTACCGTTACCCAACCAACACCATCTTTATATACCTCTACCCATGCATGAGCATTATAATCCGAAAGCTCAAAATTCATAACAGAACTGCTAAGGGGAACTACTCCAGTAATCCAGTCGGCAACATTTTCATCTTCAAGGGCAGTGCCCTGCATTATAACGGGATAGTCCATTGCATAGCCCTCAACATACCTGGCAGGTATGCCAAGACTTCTGTATATGAGCGTGGTTGCAGTTGCAAAGTGGGCACAGACACCCCTTTTGTTTTCAAAAAGGAAATACTCTACAAAGTCAGTGTTCCAAGGTAACCGTCCCGACTCCATGTCGTATTCATAATTATTCTGAAAGAAATCTGCTATTTCCTGTTCAAGATTCTCATCATCAGCATTAAAGCCTTCACCGCTGCAAAGAGAGCTTATTCTTACCTTAAGCTGCTTTGGTATCTGCAAATAATTGGAGTATACGTAATCTCTATACTCATCAGTTAAATACTCATTGGTCAATGTATCTTCCATCTGATCTGTAAGAGGATGATACTCAATGTCAGAAGTCTGACCAATTCCCAGATTGCCTCCTATTACATCATCCTGCTGGAATATAAAGCCCTCGTTTTCAGTCATATCCGTATAATATGGCATATATAAAGGAGAATTCTGGACAGAAACATTTTCTACCTGTACCCTGGCACTTACACCATTGTCATCAATAGCCCTTGCCGTAGAATTAGCTGAATCTGATTTATCATAATGATGGTCTTTTATTTCCGACCAGTAATTTTTCCTATAGTTATAGTTTGAGCCTATATAATTACGCAAATAGGTTCTTTCATAGGTATATGGTACAAGACTTACTTTAAGATCGGTCTGAAAGTCAGGCTGAACATTACCGTAAAAGCCCAGCTGACCTGAGCTTACATAGCTTGTTATCTGATAATTTTTATAGTTGGAAAATGCAATGATCATGGTATCCCTTACGGCATTGTCAATATCCGCTTTTGTTTCGGATCTCGGAACAAGGCTGTCAAAAACGTTATTTGACAGCAGGCTGTATGGCAACGCCGTAATTAAACCTGCAATAAGTACTACCAAAAAGGTTGACTGAAACATTGCCATACCGTCACATAGTTGCGAATAAAACACCTTGCCCTTTATGTAATAGGGAGTCATCTTATTTTTAAATCTTATATGCCCGAATTTATCACTAAATTTGACTACAGCCATAATAAGCCATGAACCTATAAGCATAATGATGCTCCTGTATGAAGGTACACCCTCAAAGAAAAGTGTAACAAACAGTGGAATAGATGTCATTATCATTACAACAATCACTGTCATAAACTTGCACACAAATATTGCTATCATCATGCCAAAAATTATGGAAGCAAGTATAATGACTGTAGGCACGGTTGTAGTCCTGTCCATTAATATTTCAGTAAAACCATCTACTTCTGGAAATTTATACTTTTCCCTTATAAGATCATAGCTCATATTAACTATGGCAGTAATACCGCTGGAAATAGTTTCGTAAGCATCTTCAACGTAAAATGACAGATAGTATACAATAACACCATAAACCAAAGCCGTAGCAATTATATTGGTATTTGCAAAGGCAAAAATAATTGAAATTGCCGCAACAGCTGAGGCTATAAGCACTGCATCATAGGTAATGCCAAAGCCTGTCATATAACAATCAATGCTTCCCATCATTGCAAGAAAAATAATAAGTGCCTTAAGCAGTACCATTATCAAAACATTCTGATTGTCTGCACGAGGGGTATCCATAAACATAATACCACTTTTTTTACCCAGCTCATTCTCATATTTAATTTGAGTTCTTCTGTTAAACAATAACAATATTTTTCTCATAAGCTGACCTTTGTAACTCCTTTTTCCGAAGAGGAAATATACAACACATATCCACCGCTAAGCTGACGCCTTGCGACAGAAAGAGTATGTTCCTCATCATTTGAAGCAATATAATTATATATCTCCGAAAACACAGGGTAAATATCCCGCTTATTATACACAATACATGAAGAAAGCTGTTCACGGCCTCTGCCTGCCCAGCATACCCTTACGGGAAGTCCTAACTTAACATATCCCAAAAGATATGTATAGACCATATCCAATATACCATTTATATCATTTTTGTTAAGCTCAAGAAGAAGCATAGTCCTTTCCTGGGTTGTATCTCCTCTTTCCTTAACATATAGTTCATCCTTTTTAGCGCTTACCTTCCAGTGGACTGTCTTAAGGCTGTCTCCGGATACATATTCACGAATATCTATTATTTCGCTGCCAGTATTGTCCCTGTGTGCCTTTTCCGTATCATCACTAACATTTTCTCCAACAAGGACATCAACATCCGACTTAATACGTCTTGGCATTACATTTATTGCATAATCCGTTTTGCCATTCACCTTAACCTCAAAAAAAGACATAAGATCCTTTACACTGATATCATCAATACAGGCATTTATCCTGCCACAAAGGATGGGCTTTATATATATGTTTACAACACGTCTTCCAAAGGCAGGCACCGATACACTCATATACCTTGTCTGCGTTTCATCAGCATAGTCATTTCTTAATTCCAGTCGAAAATTACAGTTAGTTACAGGTACAAAAGAACTGTTTGTAAAAGTTACTTTCAGAATATACTCCTCATCCCTTTTGGTAACTGTTTTGTTTCCGTCAAAGGATATTTTTATTCTTCGTGATGACACTTTAAGAAGGGGATAGCTTATAAATGGCACTATAAAAAGCACAACTGCCCCTATCATCAGCAAATCACTGTGAAAAAAATAGGAAAATCCTGCTAAAAAAAATATAACCACTATATAACTAAAAAAATTACCTATCCTTTTCATAAACTTACCTCTTAGGTACTTTAAGATTACGTATTACCTCTGTCAGTACTTCCTGTTCTGTAAGTCTTGAAGCCCTGGCACGGTCACTTATCTCTATTCTGTGTGAAGCAGCAGGCTTTATAATGTCAAGCACGTCCTCAGGCACAACATAGTCCCTGTCATCAATATAGGCACTTGCCTTAGCAAGCTTTAAAACAGCAAGGGTGCCCCTTGGGCTGATGCCCATATCAAAGAGATCACTTACTCTTGTAGCATTTGCAATATCCACTATAAATCCGTATATTTCATCACTGACAAAGACTTCAGTTACTTTATTCTGCATTGCCAGAAGTTGATCTGCCGAAAAAATCGGAACAATTTCATCAACACGTGCAATTCCGCTTCCCTTTAATATATTGATTTCACTTTCCTTATCTGGATAGCCCATGGAAAGCCGCATAATAAAACGATCCATCTGGGACTGTGGCAATCTTTGGGTACCCGAAGAACCAAAGGGATTTTGTGTAGCTATAACAGTGAAGGGCTTTGGTACCTCCCTTGTCACACCATCGACAGTTACCCTGCCTTCCTCCATTACCTCAAGGAGCGCTGATTGTGTCTTAGGTGATGTACGGTTTATTTCATCTGCAAGCAGAAGATTACATATAGCAGCACCTTTAACATATTCAAACTGTTCTGTCTTTCTATTGTACATAGAAAAACCGGTAACATCACTTGGCATAACGTCAGGGGTAAACTGTACTCTTCTGTAATCAAGACCGAGTACCCTGGAAAATGCCAATGCCAGAGTAGTTTTTCCCACTCCTGGTACATCTTCCAAAAGAATATGTCCGTTGCTGAGTATTGCCATCATCACATTTTTAATTATATCGTCCTTACCCTGAACTACTTTTTTTATTTCATTTACAGCCTTATATATTTCGTTCATACTTATCCTCCGTAACAGGTTTTATTGTTGATTATAGCACATTATTTGTGCTTAGTAAATTATATAAATTATTACAGTTAATAAAGATACTCTGAACTTCATTTATGATAAAAAATTCTTTTTAATCAGATGGCTACTTTTTAATTCAAGATTTGACAAGTCAATAAATATATTGTAAACTATATACTGTTAAAATTTAAATGGCAGATAAGCGCCATTCCCTATGGGAGGTAAAAAAGTTGAACAATAAAAAAATGCATCGGTTTTTCAGTAACAAAAAAAATAAAGGCTATCTGTCTTCAACAAAGAAAAGCCGCTTAGATGTATTTGAGAAAAAAATAATTGCTTTAGTACTTATTGTCTTTATCTGTATTATAATTTATGTAGCTATAATTGCATCTATAAAAAACTTTACCTCTGAAGAAGATAATATTGACAATTATATAAGCCTTACCACTACCGAAACGGGAACCAAAGACGTTTATGGTGCTCAGAAGGATGCTGCCGGAAATATAACCAGCATTAACGATGTAACCCCAATATCCTGCTATGGTGACAGTTTTACCAATGCAGCTGATGATATGACGGCATCCTATCCCGGTGTTCTTTCTATTTATGCCCAGAGAACTGTATATAATATGGCTGTAGATACCGATACTATATTTGAAATGGCTGCGAGACAGGGTGGTCTTCCTGCTGAGGTTTCACCTTTTATTATTCCTGTTTCCAAGACTCCCACTGAAGTTGTCTTAACCAACTCGGAAGGACAGGAACTGCACTTTAACTTTGAAAAAAACGGTGGATTTAATCCATGTACCATTCAGGGTATTGAAGGTCTTCTTTCCATAATAGACGGTAAATATTGCTTTACCCGTGCAGACAGTGGAGATGAAACCCTTGTGCTTACTCCTACTGAAGTTGAAACCCGTGCTATGGCATTAAGAAATGACGATATATGTATTTTCTTTTTAGGTAATGATGATATATACAAAACTCCTGAAAAAGCAGTTGAAATATACCGTAAGATGACAGAAGAACTTGGGGATAATACATCTTATCTCATTATAGGTCCTGTCAAAGGAGAAATATCTGAACTTACTGCTGCGAATAATGCCCTTGCTGAGGCTTTCGGTGATAAGTTTCTTGATTTACGCTCGTATCTTCTTAATGAAGCAGACAAAGATATAAATATTACTCTGTCAGAGGATGACAGGATACTTGCAAATAACGGAATTATTCCTTACGTATACTTTTCAAACAACAACAGCTTCAGTTCTCAGGGTGCAGATGCTGTTGGAAAAGCTGTATATGACAAACTTCTTTCCCTTGGGTATTTTTCCGATGCCCAGTCTACAGACAAATAACAGGATCATACATATTTTTATCTTATATGGGAGGTACTGTTTTGAAAAAAAATAAAAAGTATGATGAAATTGATACATCTATAAAAGAAAAAGATCTGTATTATATGCAGAACAGATCAGATATTCTTGAACATAGACTGGTAATTGGTATTATTGCAGCATTTATTCTATTGGCTGTCTTTGTTGTTTTTAAAGTAGCAAGTGGCAGCAATAATGAATATAATATTAAATCTGATAGCCTTAATAGTGAATATCTCAATCCTCCAAATAATGAGGATACAGATAATGAAGCGACAATCACTGAACCTACTGTAGACTACAGCAATTCCATAATATGCTGGGGAGATTCATTTTCTGATAATATAGCAAACAGCACTAATTTTTACACTTATTATTTATCTGAAATACTTTCTTCCAGAGGTTCAGATATAACTGCAGTATACTCTTCAGGTATATCAGGAGATGATATGCTTACTATAGCAGCTAAACAGGGAGGAGTGCCTATGCAGGTAAAGCCTGTCACTATTCCTGCCCAGTCAAAAGCTGTAGAAATAAGCCTTCAAAGCACCTATGGCAATGATTTAATTATTCAGGACAAGCTCAACTCAGGACTTAATCCCTGTTCAATAGCCGGTATTGATGGCAATATAGAATATGTAAACGGTAAGCTGTCCTTTATACGCAGCACTCCAGGAGAAGCAGTAACCCTTACAACTCCTACTACGGTAATTACAAATTCCATGGCTAATATTAAAGATTATATTGCTGTATTTTTCTTTGGCGGAGAACCTACAGATTACACTCCCGAGGAAGTAGTGGAAATATATAAGGCCATGATAGACTATAACAATAGCGACAGATATATTATCATTGGATCCATAACCGGAGATGAAGCTACTCTATCACCATACGAGGATGCCTTAACTGAAGAATTTAAAAATCATTATATTAATTTAAGGAAATATCTTACTGAAGATGTTTTTAATGATTATGATATTTCCATTACAGCAAATGATGCAAAGGCACTACGTAACGGCAGTGTGCCTCCTTCTTTTATATTAAATGGGAATCGTATGGCAGATCAGGGAAGCGAAATTGTAGCTAATATTTTGTTTGACAGAATGCTTCAGCTGGGAATTATTAATTGACGAGGTGTTAATATGAAAAAACCAAAGACAAAACAAAGGGATATGTATAAAACAACAGTCAAAGTACTTGCTATTATTCTTATTCTTGCTATATTTGCAAATATCATATATGCCGGAGGACTATACATCCGAAAAAGCATGATGACAGATGAGCTCAAAGAAACTGTAGATAATACAGTTTCTGAATGTACTGATATTCTCAACAGCTTTGGTATTGATGAAACTCAACAGGAGTACATTGATATTTATAAGCAGAATATGGAAAACTGTCAAACTGAACTTGAAAGGGCATATATTGCAAATGCCATGCTCACATATTCCATTACCACCACAAACCTTGCTAATTCAAATGAATTAACAGATCTGTATAACAGCGGAGGTATTGGTCAGTCCAAAAGTCATTATGTAGATGAGCTTTCAGCTCTTTCACAGGAACTTCAGAATGCAATCTATAATTATACTATCTATGATGAAAACAACTAATCGAAAGGAAGCTAATATAAAATGATAAGAACACGTTTTGCACCCAGTCCTACAGGATATATGCACATTGGTAATCTGCGTACCGCCCTTTATGAATTTCTTATAGCCAAGTCTCAGGGTGGAAAGTTTATACTGCGTATCGAGGATACTGACAGGGAGCGTTTTGTAGATGGTGCTATAGACATTATATATGATACCCTTAAGGTATCAGGTATAACCCACGATGAAGGACCTGATATAGGAGGTCCTTACGGTCCATATGTGCAAAGTGAAAGAAAAAATGACTATCTTAAGTATGCCCTTGAGCTTATTGAAAAGGGAGAAGCCTATTATTGCTTTTGTACCAAAGAAAGGCTTGACAGTTTAAAAACAGAAACAACTGAACATGAACAGATAGCAAAGTATGACCGTCACTGTCTTTCACTCTCCAAAGAGGAAATAGAAAAAAATCTTGAAGAGGGTAAACCATATGTAATAAGGCAAAAAATAAGGGAAGGTTCTACCACTTTCCACGATGAAGTGTATGGTGATATTACCGTTGATAATGCGGAGATGGAAGACCAGATACTTATTAAATCCGACGGTTATCCAACATACAATTTTGCCAATGTAATTGATGACCACGTTATGGATATAACCCATGTTGTCAGAGGTGCTGAATATCTTTCTTCAACACCTAAATACAATCTTCTTTATGAAGCTTTTGGCTGGAAAATTCCTACCTATATTCATCTACCTGCCGTTATGAAGGATCAACATCACAAATTATCCAAACGTAACGGTGATGCTTCTTTTCAGGATCTTGTTGCTAAGGGCTATCTCCCTAAAGCAATCATTAACTACATTGCTCTCCTTGGTTGGTCACCTTCTGTGAATCAGGAGATATTTACAATGGATGAGCTTATAAATATATTTGATATAAAGGGTATATCTAAATCCCCCGCAATTTTTGATCCTGTTAAGCTTACATGGATGAATGGTGAGTATATTAAAAAGATGTCCTTTGACGAATTTTATAAACTTGCTGAACCAAAGCTTAAAGAAGCTGTAAAGACAGAAGGAATTGATCTTAAAAAGCTTGCCGGTTATGTTCAGACACGTATCGGCACCTTTAATGATATTGCTGAAATGGTGGACTTTGTTGACAGCCTTCCAGAGTATGAAACATCCCTTTATGTTCACAAAAAAATGAAAACAACCGAAGAAATGTGCCTTGAGCATCTCAAAAAGGCCGTTCCTGTTCTTGAAAATCTTGATGACTGGACAAATGAAGGCATATATAATGCCCTTATTGCCCTTATTGGTGAGCTTGGAATCAAAAATGGTCAAATGTTATGGCCTGTCCGCACTGCCCTTTCTGGCAAACCAACCTCACCATGTGGTGCAAGTGAACTTGCTGAACTTTTAGGCAAGGATGAAACCATTAAAAGAATAAACAAAGGTATTGAACTTCTTTCTAAATAAATCCTAAAGTAAAGGTGCAATCCACAAGAATTGCACCTTTTTGATTTTATAAAATTAAATTTCCGATCTGATAAACAAAAAACGTAACTATCCATGCAACAACAAGCTGGAAAACAGCTGTAAAACACATCCACTTCCAACTGTTCGCCTCCCTCCGTATAGTTGCAAGAGCAGCCGCACATGGTATATAAAGGAGACAGAATACCATTAGACAAAAGGCATTAAGTGGTCCGAACCCTATACCCTCCAGAGCGGTTGTAAATGCGCTGAGTCCCTCAGCTGATCCGGTATTAGCTATACCAAAGAGTACCGCACAGCTTGATACAACTACTTCCTTGGCAGATATACCTGCAATCAGGGCAACTGCTATCTGCCAGAATCCAAGACCAATTGGAACAAAGAAAGGTGTCAGTACCTTACCCAGGGATGCACCAAAACTATTTGACATATCCACTGTATATCCATCAAATCCAAAGTTAAGAAGAGCCCATATAATAAGGGTAGCAAGGAATATAGTAGTTCCTGCCTTTTCCAAATAATCCATTACCTTTTCCCATACATAGATGGCAACTGTCCTGGAATCCGGTATCTTGTATTCCGGCAGCTCAATCAGAAGATAGTTTACACTACTCTTATGATCTAAAAGATGTATAAGTGCAGACATACCAATGGCAACTATTATACCAATCAAATACATAGAGTATGCCACCAGCATTGCCTTATCTGCAAAAAACATTTCCGAAAAAAGTATGTATATTGTAAGTCTTGCGTTACAGCTCATAAAAGGTGTAACAAGCATTACCTTAAAGCGGTCACGTTTATTTTCCAGAGCACGGGACGCCATAATTGCAGGCACTGTACAGCCAAAACCCAGAAGCATGGGTATAAATGCCTTACCTGAAAGTCCCAGCTTGCTCATTATACCCTCCATTACATAGGCAACTCTTGCCATATATCCGCTATCCTCAAGAAGAGCAAGACATATAAACAGAATTAATATATTAGGCAGAAAAGTAACTATAATTCCTACGCCGCCTATTATACCGTCTATAACAAGGGATGTTACCATGTCATTTGCTCCTACTGCTGCAAGAGCGGCTGTTGCAATAGATGATATTAGCTCAATACCCATTTCAAGATATGATTTAAGAACATCTCCTACAGTAAACGTAAGGAAAAATATAATCGCCATTATACCAAGGAAAACAGGTATACCCCACACCTTGTCCGTCAACACCTTATCGGCTGTTTCGGTAAGTTTATCCTGTCTTTGTTTATGCAGAAGTACCTCGTCAATAACCTCTCCGATAAAATCATATTTTTGGTTAATTATATCCGATTCATAGCTTCTGTCAAGCACCTGGGGCAAATCAACGGGATATTTCTCTGTTATCTCCTTATCTCCCTCCAAAAGCTTTATGGCATGCCATCTATAATTGGTCAAATCAGGATATTTAATTTTTAACTGAGGAATGATGCTATCTATCTTATCCTCTATCTCATCAGAGTAAACCATAGTATATTCACTGTGATGATCATGCTGGTGTTTTGATTTATACTTATGCTGATGAATAAGACAATCAGGGTCTTTGCAATCCTTATGGTGTATGGCTGCATGAAGAAGTACATCAAGGCCCCTTCTCTTCCTTGCTGACACAGGTATAACAGGTATGCCCAGCATTTCCGGAAGCCTGTGCAGATCCAGTTCCATACCACGTTTTTCTACAATATCCATCATATTAAGAGCAAGAACCACCGGCTTACCAAGCTCCAGAAGCTGAAGGGTCAGATAAAGACTTCTTTCCAGAGCAGAGGCATCGGCAACATTAATTATTACATCCACCTCATCGCTTAAGATAAAGCGTCTTGCCACTGTCTCCTCCATGGTGTATGAAGTAAGACTATATGTACCCGGCAAATCTACCAGATGAATATTCATTCCATGATCCTTGATAGCTCCCTCAACCTTTTCGACCGTTACTCCCGGCCAGTTTGCCACCTTAAGGTTTGCGCCTGTATAGGCATTAAAAAGAGTGGTTTTTCCGCAATTCGGATTACCTATAAATCCAATAGTCAAATCATTATCCATTTTATGTCACCTCACCTTGATATTACTGGTAATATTATATCCCAAGGCAAAGCGTGTTCCTCTCAGCTTAATTATAAGTATACCTTTACCCTTGCGATTAATAACAGATATAGGTGTGCCCATGGTCATTCCCAGGGACTCCAGTCTCCGTTCTGTTTCAAAGGGAAGATGTATTTCTTCCACCACACAGGTTTGTCCAACCTGCATATCCTTTAATAACATAATTATTTCCTCCGGTTATACCTCAAATGTATTGGCTATTTCCTTCAGCAAATCCCTGATTTTAAGATGCTGAGGGCAAAATTCCTCACATGTACCGCATTTGATACACTCTGAGGCAAGTGCCCTTCCGTTTGCATATCGTCTGTAGTACATTCCCGCATTACCCATATTATGTGTAAGACTGTATGTATTGTAAGCAGAAAAATATTCGGGAATAGGTATTTTCATAGGGCATTTTTCAGTACAATATCTACACTTTGTACAAGCTATAGCAAGGCTTTTTTCAACTATCTCTGCAACCTTACCTATAATTTGCCTTTCTTCAGGAGAAATTGTATGTTCTCTGTCCATGAAGGAAGTATTTTCCTCTACCTGTTCTGTGGCATTCATTCCGCTTAGCACTAATTTCACACCCTCAAGGGATGCTACAAAACCCATGGCCCATTGAGCAGGAGTTCTATCAGGTGCATACTTTCCAAAGAGTTCTTTTGCTGCCTCAGGCAGGTTAATAAGGCTACCTCCCTTATTCGGCTCCATAACAAATATATCTTTGCCGTATTTCCTTGCTATATTATAGCACTCTTCAGATCTTACAGTAGGACTTTTCCAGTCCAGATAGTTAATCTGAAGCTGCACAAACTCTACTTCAGGATGATTTTTCAACACCTTTTCAAGGAGTTCAGGCTCATCATGGAAAGAAAATCCGAAATGTTTTATTTTTCCTTCCTTTATTTTATTAGCCATAAATTCAAAGCCGCCGAATTTTTCCGTTTCCTCATAGCTTTTTTTCCAAATATTATGCAATAAATAATAGTCAAAGTAATCAACGCCACATCTTTCCAGCTGAGTCTGGAAAAACACCGGATAATCCTCAGGGCACTTTACTCTTATAGTGGGCATTTTATCAGCAATGATTATACTTTCACGGGGATAGCGTTTGACAACCGTTTCTCTTAATGCTTCTTCACTTTTTTCATCACAATATCCATATGCAGTATCAAAATAATTAAAGCCCTTGCCGATAAAAATATCTACAAGTTTCTTTAACTTTTCAATATCTACACATCTGGTATCACCTGACTCAATCATTGGCAGACGCATAAAACCAAAACCTAATTTTTTCATAAAACCACCTCATTTAATATAAGCAAATTAAATATATCCGTTCTGTTTAAGACTTAAATACACCTTTGCAATTGGCAAACCCACAACTGTATAGTAGTCACCTTCTATTCTGTCAACAAGTACGGCACCCTTTTCCTGTATTCCATATGCACCAGCCTTATCCATAGGTTCCCCGGTAGCTATATATTCAGTTATTTCCTTATCTGTCAGCTTACGAAAAAAGACCTTTGTATGCTCCACAAAACTGTCTGCACTTACCCTATCCACACCTGCATATAATATGGTAACTCCAGTATATACACTGTGACTTCTTCCGGAAAGGCTTTTAAGCATCTCAAAGGCATCTTTTTCATCCGCTGGCTTACCAAGGACTTTATTATCAAGAGCAACAATAGTATCTGCCGCAATCACAGCTATTTTATTTCCAAAATCATCTGAAGACATAAGCTTGTCAAACACGCTGTCCGCCTTTCGTGCAGAAAGCTCTGCTACTATCTGCTCAGGCGTAAGATCAGCCCTATAATTTTCATCACTGTTTGAAATAACCACCCTGTAATTTATACCAACCTGTTTTAACAAATCCTGTCTTCTCGGTGACTGTGATGCCAAAACTATATCTGTCATATTTATCTCCTTAAATTTTTTTGTAAACTATAATTGAAATCAACATACCTATTATACCTGCAATATTCAGCTTTATTGTCATTCCCAGATCAAGTGTAAAAAATGACAAATCAAGGGAAAGTGGTGGATTTAACCCGATCTGCTTTCCATAATTAAGCCAGCTTAATACAGGAATATTACCAAGGGTATCACCGATCAGTCCGCCAATAACCAGACCGGAAATAAGTATTAATATAAAAGCAATTTTACCTTTTTTCACGAAGCGATACCTCCCTTACTTTTATGTCCATTACATTTTATACTATTTTACATAGTTTTTCAAGCCAATGCTAAAATTATATTGAACCGACAGTACTTATCGTCTATAATAAAATTAATGGATATTATTTCAATTATCTAAAGAAAGGATATTACAGATGCTTTTTAATTCCTTTAATTTTATAGTGTTTTTTTTAACCATACTGGTGGTGTATTACATTATTCCCGGCAGACTGCAATGGTATTTCATCCTTGCTTCCAGCCTGATATTTTACATGAGCTGGCGACCTGAACTTATATTCCTGCTCCTTGGTGTTTCCTTTATCAATTATATATCAGGTATACTGATAGAAACAGCAGGGGCAAAATCTCTTAAAAAGAAATTCTTAATAATTGCCCTTATACTGGATTTCGGGCTATTGGGAATATTTAAATACCTTATGTTTTTAAGTGATACCTTTGCATGGCTTTATGAAATGCTTGGTATGAAGTATCCAATAGGTAATTTCAATATCGTCCTGCCTATGGGTATATCCTTCTATACCTTTCAGGCGGCAGGTTATCTTATAGATATTTACAGAGGTGACTATAAAAGTGAAAAGGACTTTTTCAAATTTACCACTTTTATGTCCTTTTTCCCACAGATAATTGCCGGTCCAATTGAGCGTGGCAACCTGATGCTTCCACAGCTTTTTACTCCTAAAAGGGCAAATGCCGATAATCTGTCCATGGGTATCAGAGTAATGATATGGGGCTACTTTAAAAAGATAGTTATTGCCGACAGGCTCAGTGTACTTGTAAATACTGTTTATTCCTCTCCCCGTGAATATGAGGGACTTGCACTTATATTTGCCACCCTGTGCTTTACCATACAGATATACTGTGATTTCAGCGGTTATTCAGATATAGCAAGGGGTTGCGCAAAGGCAATGGGTATAGATCTTATCAATAACTTTGACAGACCATACTTTGCAACCAGCATAAGAGACTTCTGGCGCAGATGGCATATTTCCCTTTCCACATGGTTCAGGGACTATCTGTATATACCCCTGGGAGGAAGTCGTGTAAGTATGCCAAGGCTATGGCTTAATTATATGATAACCTTTGCTGTCAGCGGACTGTGGCATGGAGCAAACTGGACCTATGTAGTATGGGGAGGGCTCCATGGACTTTATCAGATAATAGGCAATATTAAATATCGTATCTTTGGCAGGAAGGAACATAAAAATATATTATCCAGAATCATAGCAATTTTAATAACCTTTATATTTGTATCCTTTGCATGGATCTTTTTTGAGGCGAATAATATAAGTGACGGAATATATATAGCCACGCATTTATTTGATAATATTGCCGCAGCAACTGATATACAATACCTCTATGAGGTGTTTAACAGTATGGGGCTGAATCTATTTGAACTTGAGCTTATGGGTTTTGCTGTTATGTTCCTTATAATATGTGAAATAATCAGCTATAAACACGAGATAAATGAGCTTATGTCCAGATTACCATTTATATTCCGTTTTATATTTTACTACATCACTGCTGTAATAATAATGGGAATGGGGGTGTTTTCCGGTGGAGGAGAATTTATATATTTCCAGTTCTAAAAAGGACAAAATAAAGCTTATACTTCTTGCAGTTAAAGCTCTTGTATTTATACTGCTTCTTGTGCCTGCAATAATATTTTTAGGTAACAAATATTCCACGGCAAGTACTGAAAATCAGATAAACACATATAACCTTAACCGTTGGAATGAGTTTTATGCCCTTCCGAAAGACAATCTTGATATTGTCTTTCTCGGCTCATCCCACTCCTACTGCACCTTTGATCCCGAAATTATCGACAGCAAACTGGGTACAAGCAGTTATCAGCTGGGCATGCCTCTCCAGCATCTTGACAGTACCTATTATACAATGCGTGAGGTGCTTAATTATCAGCATCCACAGCTTGCTGTTGTTGAAGTATATTGGGATATGCTTGATGATGAATTTGAGCTGACACAGGCAGGCTATCTCTTTCAGGTAATGAAAAACAAAGACCTTGAAAAGGAATATATCAATGAGGTTTTTCCTCTGGCAGAAAAAGTTAAATATTTAAATTCATCTATGCGTTATCAGGCAGATTATTTTGCCTACAGAACATCGGAGCTTAAAAAAAGCATGGAATCCAGATTTGGCGTTACAATGCCTGCCACACAAAGACAGGAAGGTACAGAGGAATACAGATCCAAAGGCTATACCTATTGTGATTACAATATGCTTCCTGATGAGTTTGATAAGACAAATCAATTTAAAGGTCTTGATGGTGCCCAGTGGCAGCCTGATGAAACGCAGGTGAAATATCTTACAAAACTTGTTGAGCTATGTCGTGATAATAATGTGGATGTGATCTTTGTAACTGCTCCAATAGCCAATGTATCTATGGACTATATTAAAAACTATAATCTTATACATGACAAGGTTCAGGAAATAGCCAATACACTTAATGTACCTTATCTTGACTATAATTATATAAATGGTGAAAACAACTTACTCACAAATGATAATTTCCGAGATGACGCACACCTAAATCACAGTGGTGTTGAAATTGTTGATAATAATTTTGCCCATTGGCTTGCGCTCAACTATTTTAATAAATAGAAACAGGAGCAGACATCAGTGAACTGAACCCCAAACATTGGACAGTTTATTAATCAAGCAACTAATAAGGATTGGATTCTGTATTGTACAGGACTCAGTCCTTTTAGTTTACTCTTGATTCGTTTATTATTATAATAATCTATATATTCTTCAATTTCCTTTATCAGATGTTCTGCTGATTTAAACTCGTGTTTATAATACATTTCTGTTTTCAGTAAGCCAAAAAAATTTTCCATTACTGAATTATCAAGACAATTACCTTTCCGTGACATACTTTGTATTATACCTTTTTCTTTTAATCTCTGCTGATATCGTTTCATTTGGTATTGCCAGCCTTGGTCTGAATGAAGTATTGCTCCTGAATTGTCAGGTATTATGTCAAAGGCTTTATCTAACATGTCCATTGTTTGATGAAAGTCCGGGCGTAAAGATATGTTATAACTTATAACCTCACCATTGTATAAATCTAATATTGGTGATAAATATACCTTTTGGTCTTTCACTTTAAACTCGGTTACATCTGTCACAAGCTTTTGAAGAGGATTATCTGCCTTGAAGTTCCTGTTTAAAATATTGTCGGCAACTTTACCAATCTCTCCTTTATAAGAACGATACTTCTTTCTCCTGATTTCGCATTTTAAACCGCATATTTTCATCAACTTACATACAAGCTTATGGTTTACTATATAACCTCTATTATGTAGCTCCATTGTGATTCGTCTGTACCCATATCTGCCTTTATTTTCTTTAAAAATTTGTGTAATCATTTCCTTTAAATCAGCATATTTGTCAGGTTTCTTCATTTGTTTTAAATAACAGTAAAAGGTACTTCTGGATAGTTCTGCAAAGTTGAGTAAATCAGCTAATTTGTATTTATGCCTTAGTTCATCTATGGCTATTGCTTTTTCCCATCCTCTCGGGATATTCTTTCCTGAACTAAGGCTTGCAATTTTTTTAAGTATTCATTCTCCATACGCAGCCTTTGTACTTCTGCAATTAAATCTTCTTTTGTTTCCTTATTTAATTCTTTTTTCTTTATTTTTCCGGAACTCATTTTAGGTTTTCTTCCACGTCGGTCGACATAAAGACCTTGTTCTCCTTCTTCGTAGTATGTGCGTTCCCATTTACGTATTGTTGATTTGTCTGGTATACCAAACTTTACAGCCGTTTCAAACATAGATAAATGGTTATCATGCATATATTTTATCACAGACAACTTAAAATCACCAGAATAAGTTCCATGTTTCATTATTAATCCTTCTGGTCCAAAGTGATTATATCGTGCAGTCCAACAACGTACAACTTCCTTATCGGCTCCTAAAATACGGGCACTTTCAACACATGACATGTTATCATTAACTACTCTTAACACTGCTTCTAATTTTTCTTCATACGTGTATTTTGACATTAAAAAATGCACCTCCAAACGCTAGTTTCTTGTCTAACATTTGGGGTGCACTTCACCGCTGAGCGAGTTTATTATTTCTAGTTATTTATCAATCAAAGGGAGGTGCTTCATCTGCAATATCAAACTCCCTTTTCTCAAGATCCGCAAACTTTGTATACATACCAAGCCATGAAAGGTCCACCGTTCCCGTTGAACCATTTCTATGCTTTGAAATGATAAGTTCAGCCTGATTTTTCTTTTCAGTATCCGGATTATAATATTCATCCCTGTAAAGAAAACATACCATATCGGCATCCTGCTCAATAGCACCCGAATCCCTCAGATCAGACATCATAGGGCGTTTATCCTGTCTGCTTTCACAGGCACGGCTCAACTGGGATAAAGCTATAACAGGCACATCCAACTCCTTAGCAATAGCCTTAAGGGACTTTGAAACATAAGCCACCTCATTTTGCTGGGAATCACCTCTTCTGTTATTACTGCCATCCATCAGCTGAAGATAGTCTATAACAATCAGCCCAAGACCACGCTTAAGCTTAAGCTTTCTACACTTTGCCCTGAGGGCGTTAGGTGTAATGGCAGGAGTATCATCTATATATATGGGAGCCTCAGACAGCACACCTGCTGCCCTTGCAAGCTTGCCCCATTCTTCATCATCCAGGTTACCCAGCCTGAGTTTTTGTGAATCTACAAGAGCCTCTGCACACAACATTCTGCTTACAAGCTGCTCAGCAGACATTTCCAGACTGAATATAGCCGTAGGGACGTTACCCCTTGTGGCAGCATACTCTGCTATATTAAGGGCGAATGCCGTTTTACCCATTGAAGGACGGGCAGCAATCAAAATCAGGTCTGTATTTTGCAAACCGGCAGTTTTTTTATCAAATTCCGCAAAACCTGTTTTGATTCCGGTAATACTATTGTTATTACGGCTTGCTGCCTCAATCTTGTCAAGAGTACCTACAAGAACATCTACAATAGGCTCAAAATCCTCAGTTTTACGTTTCTCGGCAATTTTACGTATATCATTTTCTGCCTCTGCAATAACAAGATCAACACTTTCAACTGAGCTGAAACTTTGCTCCTCAATATTACGTGCCGCCTTAATAAGACGTCTTAAAGTGGCTTTATTTGCAACTATATCAGTATAGTATGCTGTATTTGCACTGGTGGATGCCAACCCTGCAAGACGAACCAGATAGTCTATACCTCCAACCTTATCAGTCAGCCCCTTTTCATCAAGTCTGCCCTTAAGAGTGACAAGATCAATTGGTTTACCTGTATTATACAAGTCATACATGGCATCAAATATCTCCGCATTGGCAGGTGAATAGAAGTCATCGGAATGTAATACCTCTATTGCCGCCCTGACACCATCAATATCAAAAAGCATACATCCAAGTACAGCCTGTTCCGCATCGCTATCATGGGGTGGTATCCTACTCAAATAAGCATTTTCAGTGGTGTTTTCCGCCACGACAATCCCCTCTCAATTAAATACCGTTTACAGTGACCTTAAGCTTTGCACTTACCTTAGGATGAAGCTTGACAACAGCTTCCTTTTCTCCTGTTGTCTTAATACCGTCACTAAGCACTATCTTCTTTTTATCAATGTCCATACCATACTGCTCCTTAATGGCAGCACTTATCTCCTTATTTGTCACAGCACCGAAAAGTTTACCGTTTTCACCGATCTTAACTTCAACCTTAACATTCATCTTTTCAATTTCCTGTCCGAGAGCCTGAGCTTTTTCCAACTCCTCCTGGGCCTTTGCAGCTTCAGCCTTCTTTTTATTGTCCAGCTGCTTCATATTTCCTGCATTTGCCTCCATTGCAAGGTTTTTGGGGAAGAGGAAGTTCTTTGCATATCCCTCGCTTGCATTTACAATCTGATCCTTTTTACCTACGCCTTTTACATCCTGAAGCAATATAACCTTCATTATAATGATCCTCCTTAACCTTCATTTAAATATTCGGTAATTGTTTCCTTTAACAGCTTAACTGCCGAATTTATATCCATATCCTTAAGCTGGGCTGCCGCACCTGTCTGGTGTCCACCGCCTCCAAGCTTTTCCATAAGTTTTTGCACATTTACGGTACCAAGACTCCTTGCACTTATAAGTACCTTGCCTTCTACCTCACATAAAACATAACTGACCTCTATACCTTCAATACTCAGCATCTCATCAGCAGCCTGAGCAATAAGCACAACTGGGTTTTCAACCTTCTTTTTCAGAATGGAAATCGCCATATTGTCATTGAATATCTTTGCGTTTTTAACTACTTCTGCCTTTGCAATGTAATCCTCAAAACTACTCTGGAACAATCTTCTTACAGCTATTGTATCAGCTCCACTGCGCTTAAGGAAAGCAGCAGCCTCAAAGGTCTTTACACCTGTTTTAAAGGCATAGTTTTTGGTATCAACGGTTATTCCAGCAAGCAATCCCTCTGCCTCAGTCTTAGTCAGCTTAATACCTTTATTCATATACATAAGCATTTCAGTAACAAGCTCCGCAGTAGAAGATGCTCCGGGATCATGATAGGTAAGGGCATAGCCCTCTATATAATCCTTGCTCTTTCTATGGTGGTCAAATACTACAAGCTTCTTTGCCTTATCTACCAATTCACTGCATTCACAAAGGTTCTTCCTGCTTGTATCAAGTACAATAACCAAAGTCTTTTTCTTAATACTCTTAAGGGCAGTTTCGCAGTCTATAAAAGCATCCTTGTACTTATTATCTTCAATAAGCCTGTTATAAAGGGGGCTTATGCTTGTAGTGACTCTGTTTAAGACAATATGACATGGCTTACCAAAGAAGTTGACTATTGCATATATACCTGCTGCTGAGCCAAGGGCATCCAGATCCGGATTCCTGTGTCCCATTATCATAACATCCGGTGCAGAAAGGATAAGCTCTACAAGACCGAAGGCCTTAACCCTTGCCTTAACCCTTGAATTCTGCGCAACCTCCGTACCGTCGCCTCCAATAAATGTATACTGCTCCTCACTTTCCTTGATTACTACCTGGTTACCACCCCGACCAAGGGCAAGGTCCAGTGCACCCCTGGCAAACTCCATAGACTGATTAAGGGTATCGCCGTTAATACCTATACCTATACTAAGGGTAACAGGAATATTTCCCATATCAATCTTACCTAATATTTCCATTATATCAAACTTATTTTCCTTAAGGGTATCCAGCATTGCCTTTGGAAGAATAAAAAGATACTTGTCATTTTCATATTTCCTGACAACACCACCTATACCGTTAAAGTAATCATTTATCTTACGATCTATAACAGCTACAAGATGGGGGTATCGACTTTCCTCTATACTTTCCTGTACCTCAGCGTAGTTGTCTACAAGGGCTATGCCCAGTAGAACACCGTCACCCTTTGACACATCACGTATAAACATTACCTTTTTGTCCCCATCATCCGATGGACATATATATACAAGGTAATCGTCACCATTTATCTCCGCATCCAGACGTCCGGGTTCAGACTTATAGTCTTCAATTATATCTGTAATATTAAGATTTGATTTTTTGCCGTTTTTTGGCAGAATGTTCTCTTCAAAAGCGGTATTGGTACGTAATATTGCACCTGTTTCATCCACAACGGCACAGGCGAAGGGATAATAAATAATTTCGTCAAAACCCATCTTTTCCATACTCCTTAAAACTAAAAGCCACAGGTTTACACCTGATTATCAAGACTGTATATAAGCCCACTAACCGGTATTATACCACCTAAGGACAAAATTTGCAATTATCTAATATCCACAACATTATATGAACCCAGATTCTTAAAAAACGACGTTTTCCTCTTTATCATTGTAAGGGCGTCCCTTACATCCTTTTCATTATCCTGCGTTTGCAAATCTATAATAAAAACATACTCCATAGGTCTGTTCCTCATTGGTCTTGATACTATCTTTGACATATTTACATCAAATATGGAAAATATATCAAGGAGTTTATAAAGAGAACCCGGTTCATCAACGGTTGAAAAGCATATGGTAGTTTTTTTATTGTTATATGGTATTTCCGTAGGATTTTTGGATACCCTTATAAACTGAGTAAAGTTACTTTTGTTATCCTGTATACCCTCTGCCAGTATCTCCAAACCGTAAAGCTGGGCAGCCGTCTTTGCTCCTATGGCAGCAACAGGCTCACCCTCAGCAGCCTTAGCTACTGTAGCCACACCCTCTGCAGTAGAAGATGTTGCTACGCCATCAGCATTTGGAAGTTTTTCCCTGAAAAAGTTTTTACACTGAGGCAGAGCATGGGAATGGCTGTAAACTGTCTTTATATTTTCTATAGTCATACCTTTTTTAGCCAGCAAACACTGCTCTATCGGTAAAATAAGCAGCTCCTGTATGTAAAGATCAACATCAAAAATAAGGGTATCTATAGTAGCATTTACAGTACCCTCAATGGAATTTTCAATAGGCACAATTGCCTCATCAATTTCGTCCCTTTGTACAGCCTCCAATGCATCCCAGAAACTGTGATATGGTATAATATTGTCCTCAGGTGCCATTATTACTGCCGCCTGTTCGGTAAAAGTCCCTCTTGGGCCCAGATAGCCTACATTCATAGTACTTCTCCTTATGGTTTAGTTTCGTGAAGCTTATTATAGCATATATATGACAAAATTGCTACACAAAAAATAAAAGATGCTTCCAATAGACATTTTTTTGTGTTATACTTACACTCAAAGCTATTACAATACAGAGGTATAATAAAATGACCCTTGAACATATTAATAAAACCGAAGCAATGAGATATATGGGACTTGGCACAGCCATACCAGATAAACAGATTTCGGATATAATAAATAAATGTGAAGATCAGCTCTTAAGGGCTATACATCCGACCTACACATTTGCATTATTCGATATTACACCATCCCAGAACGGTATAGAGGTAAAAGATACTCCCCTTGTACTGACGGGAAATTCTATAAAGACTCATCTTGAGGGCTGTACAAAGGTTGTACTCCTTGCAGCCACATTGGGTATAGAGGCTGATAAAATTATCAAAAGATTTCAGGTGTCTGATCTCACAAGTGCCCTTGCAGCTGACAGCCTTGCCTCTGCTGCCATTGAACAGGTGTGCAACGCTGCCGAGGAGGAAATCAGAGAAAAGGTATCGCCCCTTAATATGACGTGGAGATTTTCTCCTGGATATGGCGACCTTCCTCTGGAACTTCAAAAGGTTTTTCTTACCGTACTTAATACACAAAAACGCATAGGTCTTACCATTACCGATAGTCTTATTATGCTGCCATCCAAGTCAGTTACGGCACTTATCGGTCTTTCAGAGAAGCCTATTGAAAAGCGCAGACAGGGTTGTGCCATCTGCAGCTTAAGAAATACATGTCAATTCAGAAAAAGAGGTGAACGCTGTGTCGGCTATTGATACATTATTTAACAGAAAAGGATTTATATATCTTGACGGAGCTATGGGTACAATGCTCCAGGCAAGGGGACTTAAAACAGGGGAGATACCTGAAGTGCTCAATATAACTTCTGCCGATACCCTTATTGAAATTCACAGAGAGTATATATCAGCAGGAGCAGATATTATATATGCAAATACCTTTGGTGCAAACAGCTATAAGCTGGAGGATTGCCCCTATAGCGTTGAGGAAATAATTACTGCGGGAATTAAAAACGCAAAGTTTGCAGCAGAAAACACATCAACTCTTGTTGCCCTTGATATAGGTCCTATTG
>CASFCZ010000062.1 GCA_949293325.1 uncultured Eubacteriales bacterium
AACATGGATGCGGACGTACCAAAGGTATGGCTTTCAGCTTTTGCTGAAAGTGCTGACAAGCATTTCTTGCAAGCGTGTCGACTTTTTCGACACGCTGACCCCTTTCCGATATGGAAGGGGGTATAGTCTTATTCGGGATAATATATATCTATATTTGGTCGTCTGTAGTATATAAAATCAGGTGAGCTGATGTTTACACCCTTTCCTGAGGAACAGTGCAGCCACATCATCTCTCCCTTGTTATTTTTGCCTATGTACATTCCCACGTGGTTTACCATAGGGTCTGAAGGAGAGCATAAAAATCCAAGATCCCCCGGAAGTAATTCCTCTGCCGTTATCTCATTGGAGTTAGCCCATTGCTCCCTTGTGCTGTAGCCGATGCGATAATTAAGGGCTGTCCAGTATGCCCAGTCTACAAAGCCTGAACAATCAAGGCCATAGGGAATAAGTACCTGTGTGCCGTCCTTGTCAGCCTTACGCAGCTCGTTGCCGCCTTCTGCCGCAACTTCAGCTATAAAACTTCCGCTTGATACTACTACATCCTGTCCCCAGCGGTCGTTCCAACCCTTGTAGGATGCCTTGCCTCCCCAGAAGTAGGGCACCGAATCTATCAGACAGGAGCCTGTATTAAGGACTGTGAGCCTTGCGTGGTCTGTATCCTCCGGGATATTAGCGTACTTTGTAAGTATCAATGCACTGTCTGTAACAACTATATCCTTAGGCGTATATGCCCTTCCGTTTTCGGGAATAAATTCATCAACGAACTGGAGAGTATCCGCCGTATAGCTGTTTTCCTCAAGCATTTTGTTTATACGCTTTAGTATCAGTGCGTGCCTGTATTCGGGATCTTCTATCTTGCTTATGTGTTCGGCAAGTGCTTTTTGTACAGGCGTAAGTTCCTGTGCCTGTACCTGATGTGGTGATAGTATATGTCTTGGACTGTTATTTAAAAAGGCAATGATACAAAAGCATATCACCGCACTTAAAAATATATATGTAAGGGTAAGTGTTCTGCCCTGGGGCATGATAATTCCTCCTGTGTATTTATTTATGCACTGACAGTATATAGTATTTTTCTTAAGAAGTCCAGTGCAAATTATGGAAAGTACATAATTAAAGCCCCCCTGGATACAGGTCGGGGCTTTATGCTTATGCACTTACCAGCAGGGATCTTTTAAGCATCTCCTCGGCGGAATGCCTGTCCGTATCCTGGGAAAGTATTATTTCAGTGAGTATAATGTGCGTAGCAGTTGTAAGAAGCTTTTTTTCAGCGCCCGAAAGACTCTTTACACGCTCACGCATCATCAGGGTCTTGTAAACCTCAACTATCCTTAACAGATCGCCGCTTTTGAGTATTTCCATATTGTCCTTATACCGCTGTGACCAGTTGCAGGACATTGAGATAGGCTCTGCATCATGAATGATCTTTGCTACCTCTGAGGATGAGTTAATGCTTCTTAAGCCCAGCTCCTCTGACTTTGCAACTGAAACGGTTATCATTAAGTTACCTAAAGGTACATCCAGCACATAGTAGTCTGACTTTACCCCATCAATCAGCTTGTTTTCAACAGCTTTCACGGTCCCTGCGCCGTACAGTGGGTATACTACCTTATCGCCTACCTTAAACAAAATATATCCTCCTTTCGTTTGTTATTCATCTGTAAAACCGACATTTAAACAGTATAATTATACCATACCCCGGAAGAAATCTACAGAGTATTAATTAACAATAATTATAAACGGTTTTTAATGAAATTATACAAAACCTGGATATATTTTGTTTTAAATCTTCATTTTAAATAGATTATGTGTTGTAAAACTGCATAAATGATTAAAGTATATTTAATAATTCCAAAGGAGAGTTTATAATATATTCATGGCTGTCACTTTCCCCAAAGCCGTATGCAGCAAAGCAAAAGTCTGCACCTGCACTGTGAGCAGAGAGCTCGTCCTTTTTCGTATCACCTACATAAAGGGTAGATTTGAGACAGTTTCTCTCCATAAGCAGTTTTATATTTTCCCCTTTGGACTTTCCTGTGTTTCCCCAGCATTCCCTGTCTTTAAAACAATAATCAAGTCCGCTGCTTTTTAAAAAGCACTCTATATATCCCCTCTGACAGTTGCTGCATATATATAGCCCATATTTTGGGGAGATATTTTTTATTACTTCTTCAATGCCCTTAAAAATATTGCCTCCATGAAGGGTAAGGTAATTAAGCTCGTTTTCACTGCATTCCCAAAGCAGGGAATTTCGCTTTTCTTCTGAATATTGAGGAAAAAGCTTTGCTGCAATGGCTGTCATTTCCATTCCCATACAGGCAGATAACTCATCTTTTGTTATTTCTTTAATACCATGTCTGGTAAGAATCTGATTCCAGGATATGAGTATATTGTCAACGGCATCCCATAATGTGCCGTCTAAATCAAAAATTATTCCATCGTATTTCATTTTGCACCTCCGATAGGAGGATAATACCATATTTCAACCTGTTTTACAAGGGAGATAATGGTATCGCTTGCAAGTGAGAAAGACATAATGTAAAATTAAGACAGATAACTATATAAATGGGTGGTGGTAATATGAAAAAGAAGTTGATTTTATTTACACTTATAGGGATATTAAGTATGACAGGCACTGCTTTTGGAGAGGGTGAAGGTATTCCCCTTAGACTCACTCTTGAGTCAATGGGCTATAGGGTGGGGTGGTCATCAGCGGACAAATCTGTTACGGCAGAAAGGGATGGAGAAAGCCTTTTCTTTAAGACAGGCAGTAATCAGGTAAACAAAAACGGACAGATCTTTGAAATGAGCTGTGAGGTAAAGATGATAGATGGGGTTGCCTATCTTCCTTATAATGCCGTTGATGAGCTTGGGCTTACAGAGAAGGAAGGTTCTCTTGCCTACAGGATAAATGAAAGCTTTCAAGAAAATACAAATTATGTGTTTTCACCCTTTGGCTTTAAATCGGCTCTTGCAATGTTGGCAAACGGGGCATCAGGGGAAAGCAGACAGGAAATATTAAAGGCTTTGGGATATTCGGATATTGACGGTCTTAACCAGGCTATGGGTATGCTTGGGAAAATATATAACACAGGTACGGTCAGTAAGGAGGATACAGGCTTTGGAGCATTTGTAAACAGCGGGAATTCCCTGTGGGTTGAGAAAAGCAGCCCTCAGATTTCATCTGAGTTTTTATCTGTTATGAAAGAGAAATACTCTGCCTCTGTAGTCAGGGTCGATTCGGGGGAATATTCTCAAAGGGCAGAAGAATGGATAAGGGAACAAAGCGGAGGCTTGCAGGATATTACTGTTGCGTTGCCTGAAAATTTTGCCATGTCGCTTATTAACACCCTTTACCTTAAGGCAGACTGGCAAAGTAAATTTGAGGTGGAGGATACTGTCCCCGGGATTTTTAAAAATGCTGACGGAAGTGAGGGTACTGTGGAATATATGAACGGATATATACCCACAAAGGCATATAAGGATGACAGGGTAACAATGGTAAGGCTTGACTACAGGGATTCGGTTTTTAGGAAGGATCTTAGTTTTTATGCTGCCATGGCAGACCGGCACATACAGCTTGAGGACTATATTGATTTAATGGAGTACAGGGATGTGATTCTTAGTTTGCCTAAGTTTCAGACAGAAAGTAGTGTGGATATGACGGAGGCAGCCAAGACACTGGGCATTAATAGTGTATTTTCGGAAGGAGCAGATTTTTCCGCTGCCTTTGAGGAAACAATAAGCAATGTGTATGTCAACTCCATATTGCAGGATACGGTTATAGGCGTTGATGAGGAAGGTACTCAGGCTTCAAGTACAACAAGGGTGACCCTTGCAGGCTCTCTGGCTGAACCTGAATATATTGAAGTTAGCTTTGACAGACCCTTTACATATTTCATAAGGGACAATGACAGCGGAGAGATACTCTTTATGGGCAGGTTTGCAATGGCAGAATAAAATGGCATTCTGTCAAAATATTTTACTTGACAGAACCTGATTTATAGTGTAAAATAGTCCAAGTGAGTGTAAAGTGAAATACATTGACAGGTGAGATAATGGATAAGGTTCTTAAAATTACTTTGCTATATGACTTTTACGGTGAGCTGCTTACCGAAAAGCAGCGCAATGTTATAGAGCTGTATTATCTCAACGACTATTCACTTAATGAGATCGGTGAGGATTACGGTATAAGCCGACAGGCTGTGCACGAGATGATTAAGCGCAGTGAAAAGATACTTTTACAGTATGAGGAAAGATTGTTGCTTGTGGATAAGTACCTGAGGCAGAAGGAAAGACTTGACAATACCCTTGAGCTTTTTGACAAGGTACTTGAGAAAAAGGCTTTGACCGAGGATCGTGATCTTATAGAGCTAAAGGAAACCGTCAGCCGTATTTTGGATTAGGAGGCTTAAAATGGCTTTTGAGAGTTTATCAAACAAGCTTCAGGATGTATTTAAGCAGCTTCGTGGTAAGGGTAAACTTACCGAGAAGGATGTTAAGGCTGCCTTAAGAGAGGTCAAGCTTGCATTGCTTGAGGCTGATGTAAACTTTAAGATAGTTAAGGATTTTGTAAACAAGGTAACTGAAAAGGCTATCGGCGGAGATGTCCTTGAGGGTCTTAATCCCGGTCAACAGGTAGTCAAGATAGTTAATGATGAGCTGGTGGAGCTTATGGGCAGTACCCAGAGCAAGCTCACCTTTTCACCTAAGTCCCCTACAGTATATATGATGGTAGGTCTTCAGGGTGCAGGTAAAACTACCACCACAGGTAAACTTGCAGGACAGCTGAGAAAACAGGGTAAGCACCCACTGCTGGTTGCCTGCGACGTATACCGCCCTGCGGCCATCAAGCAACTTCAGGTGGTAGGTAAGACCTATGACATACCTGTTTTTGAAATGGGTCAGGAAAATCCTGTTAAGATTGCCTCGGAGGCGGTAAAATACGCATCATCTAATGGCAATGATATAGTTATTATAGATACCGCAGGTCGTCTTCATATAAATGAGGAACTTATGGATGAGCTTCTGAACATCAAGACAGAGGTTCGCCCCCAGGAGATACTTCTTGTGGTGGACGCAATGACAGGTCAGGATGCAGTTAATGTTGCAGAAAGCTTTAATGAAAAACTGGGGCTTGATGGTATTATTATTACCAAGCTTGACGGTGATACCAGAGGCGGTGCCGCACTTTCAGTAAGGGCGGTTACAGGCAAGCCTATCAAGTATGTTGGTATGGGTGAGAAAATGGAGGATCTTGAGCCATTCTATCCCGACCGTATGGCATCACGTATACTTGGTATGGGAGATGTCCTCAGCCTTATTGAAAAGGCTCAGCAGGTCTATGATGAAAATCAGGCTAAAGAGCTTGAAAAGAAGATGCGTTCAAGTGACTTTAACCTTGAGGATTTTATGGCTCAGCTTCAGCAGGTTAAAAAGATGGGTCCTATGAAGGATCTCCTTAAGATGATGCCGGGAGCAGGCAGACTTAACCTGGATGATGTTAATATAGATGATAACGCAACTGCCAAGGTGGAAGCTATTATCCAGTCCATGACAGTTGAGGAAAGACGTGATCCTGATATATTAAACGGTTCACGTAAAAGAAGAATAGCTCAGGGAAGTGGCAGAACCATTCAGGAGGTTAATCAGCTTTTAAAGCAGTTTAACGAAATGAAAAAGATGATGAAGACACTTACCGACATGACAAAGGGTAAAAAAGGCAGGATGAAATTCCCCTTTTTCCAATAAATTTTGAGATATAATTACCAAGGAGGTGAAATATAAAATGGCAGTTAAGATCAGATTAAAGAGAATGGGCGCTAAGAAGGCACCTTTCTATAGAATAGTAGTTGCTGACTCAAGATCACCAAGAGGCGGTAAGGCTATCGCTGAGCTGGGTTACTATGATCCAACTAAGGAGCCTGTTGAGTTAAAGGTTGATGTTGAGGGTGCTAAGACATGGATCGGTAACGGCGCACAGCCAACTGATACAGTTAAGGCTCTCCTTAAGAAGGCAGGAGCTATTGAGGCATAATCCGAGGTGACAATTATGAAGGAATTACTCGAAGTTATTGCTAAAAATCTTGTTGATAACCCTGATAAGGTCAGTGTAAGTGAAAGACAGGACGGTGACGCCCTTATTCTTGAGCTTATTGTTGACGGTGAGGACATTGGCAAGGTTATCGGTAAGCAGGGCAGGATTGCCAAGTCTATCCGTGCCGTTGTTAAAGCTGCTGCTGTCCGTGAGGATAAAAAGGTAGTAGTTAAGATAATGTAATATGTTTGATTATAAAAAAAGAGGTGTGCCTTTTTCGCAGCACCTCTTTTTTATTATTCTTCTCCATATTTATCATTTTGGGGCTTTTGTTGAAATCTCTGTTGAAATCCCTGTTGAGAAAATCCCTGCTGTGGGAAACCCTGCTGAGGATAGCCCTGTTGGGGATAACCTTGTTGTGGGAAACCCTGCTGAGGATAGCCCTGTTGTGGGAGCCCCTGCTGTTGATAACCTTGCTGAGGCGGATATCCTCCCTGCTGAAATCCCTGCTGAGGGTAGCCTTGCTGTGGTACAGTCTGTTGTGGCGCAGAGGATCTGCTGTGTGAGGACATGCTCATTGACAGCATGTTCATACGCTTTTCCATATCCTCAATCTTTGACTCCATGCCTTCAAGCTTGTCTTTAAGCTCTGCATTTTCCTTACGGATAGATTCTATCATACCCATAAGCCAACGTGCCTGATCGCCGCCTCTGTTGTTATTATCCATAGTATACCCCCTAAATGTATTATAAGTATATAATAGCACATTTTTGCAAATATGTAAATTAAATCATGGCATAAGTTTGCTTTTTTTGTGCAAGCTATTAGTATGCTTAAAAGAGGATTTATTTACGGACTTATAGGACTTGTTATGGAGGTATTGTGGACAGGTTTCTGTTCCTTTATTGACGGGGATATGACTCTGAGGGCACATACCTCATTACTTATGCTGCCTGTTTACGGATCGGTTGTGTTTCTTGAGCCTATGTTTAATGCTTTAGACTCATTTAAACTGACCGCTCCCGTAAGGGGGCTCTGTTATGCCCTTATGATATTTTCCTGTGAATATATATCGGGCAAAATTTTTACTCTTATGGGTGTCTGTCCCTGGCAATATAACGGACCTTTTAGCGTGGAGGGGCTGATAAGGCTTGACTACTTACCACTTTGGGCAGGGGTAGGACTTCTTTTTGAACAGATTCATCATCATCTTTTTCCCCATGCGGGTCAGTTTTTTATTATAAGTGAAAGGATGGAAAGACAGTAAGGCGGTGCATGGCATCGCTTTTTGCATGTAGGGTAAAAAAGTACCACAATATTATAATTAAGGTTTAGTTTACAAAAAATGGTTTATTTTTCGGGTATTATAGTGTATAATAGTTCTGTATTACTATTTTATTTGAGAGGTGTGCTATGGGCACGGTAAAAGGTAAGATAAAAGGTCTTATAAGATACGTTTTTTATATAGTTCTGGCGGTAGTGTTGTTTCTTTTGTTCACAAATTTTTTCCAGTCCTTTTACAGGGTATGCAGTGTAGATCTTCATGTGGAGGGCACAGGCATGGGCATAAGACCTCTGGAGGTCTTTTATACACTGGGAGATGAGGAATATAATGGCACTAATATGATTGGTGTGG
Organism: uncultured Eubacteriales bacterium; assembly: GCA_949293325.1. Taxonomy (GTDB): domain Bacteria; phylum Bacillota; class Clostridia; order Lachnospirales; family CAG-274; genus CALWRD01. The sequence continues at coordinate 7,675 of CASFCZ010000062.1, forward strand.
ATAATGACAGCAATGACTTCAGCTATAGCGGTGCCGTCAATCTTAAGGTAAGCGGTGTTACACGGTTCAGACTTGATTTCGGATATGGTGATAATGTGGAGATCAGGTTAAGTGACGTAAGGTATCGTGACTATATTGGGTCTGAGGAATATTCAGCCATGGAGATTGCTGCAATGCCAATGCATGACATTGAGGTGATTTCGGCAGAGGGAAACAGCCTTGTGCTTCGCAGCTATAAAAGCGAGGGAGAGGAATTTGCAGACCCATATATTGACTTTGGTGCCCCTCAGGTTACACCATATCGCAATTTGAGCAGGGTATATGCCCTCGTGGCTGCTATACTGGTGACTTTTGTAATATACAGGTTTGTAAGGCTTAAGGCAGTCTATGACCTTTTTGCGGATCTTATTACATCAAGACGCCTTATTTTTTCCCTTGCTGTAAATGACTTTAAAACAAAGTATGCAGGCTCCTATTTTGGTGTAGTATGGTCCTTTGTTCAGCCTGTATGTACCATTCTGGTGTTCTGGTTTGTTTTCCAGGTTGGACTGCGTAACAGCGATGTAGGCAATATTCCATTTATACTTTGGTTTTCAAGCGGTCTTATTCCATGGTTTTTCTTTTCCGAAGCATGGGACTCTGCTACAAATTCCTTTCTGGAATACAGCTTTCTTGTAAAAAAGGTGGTATTTAAGGTTCATATACTGCCCCTTGTAAAGATTGTATCAAATTTGTTTGTACACATCTTTTTTGTGTGCTTTTTAGTGGTGTTTTTCCTTATATACGGTATTAAGCCGGATATTTACTGGACACAGGTTATTTACTACAGTTTTTCCATGATAATGCTGGTAATAGGTCTTAGTTATATTACAGCTACCCTTGTGGGCTTTTTCCGTGATCTGGGACAGGTTATGAATATCATTCTCCAGTTTGGTATGTGGCTTACTCCTATTATGTGGCAGATAGATATGATCCCCGGCAACCTTATGTGGCTGTTTAAGCTTAACCCTATGTACTATGTGGTTCAGGGTTACAGGGATAGTCTGATATACGGGGTTCCCTTTTACAACAATATCAAGCAGACACTTTATTTCTGGATGGTGGTAATGGTGCTTATGCTTATAGGCAGTCTCCTTTACAGACGCCTTAAGCCACACTTTGCCGATGTGCTCTGATGTTTGGAGAGGTTAGGATGGACAATAATTATTCTATACGGGTCAATAACGTTACAAAGATTTACAGACTGTATGATAAGCCCATTGACAGGCTTAAAGAGGCACTTAGTATTACCCGCCGCAGCTGTCACAGGGAGTATTATGCCCTCAGGGGAGTTTCCTTTGATGTGAAAAAAGGCGAAACAGTGGGACTTATCGGCGTAAACGGTGCAGGTAAATCAACTATGCTTAAAATAATAACAGGTGTACTTACCCCAAGTTCAGGTACCGTTGAGATAAATGGCAGAGTATCGGCACTTCTGGAACTGGGAGCAGGTTTCAATAACGAATATACGGGACTTGAAAATATCTATTTAAACGGCACCATGATGGGATACACCAGGGCAGAGGTGGATGAAAGGCTGGATGATATATTGAGCTTTGCCGATATAGGTGACTTTATTCATCAGCCTGTAAAGACCTATTCAAGCGGTATGTTTGTAAGGCTTGCCTTTGCAGTTGCTATTAATATAGACCCTGAAATACTTATAGTAGATGAGGCACTTTCTGTAGGTGATGTGTTTTTTCAGTCAAAGTGCTACCGTAAATTTGAGGAATTTAAGGAGCAGGGTAAGACAATACTTTTTGTAAGTCACAGCCTTAGCTCCATCAACAAATACTGTGACAGGGTAATCCTCCTTAATAAGGGACAGAAACAGGCAGAGGGTAGTGCCCCTGAAATGATAGATCTTTTTAAAAAGATACTTGTTAATCAGGATGCAGAGCCTGAGGATGATGCTGATATTTTCAGTGATGAAAGTGAAGAAATTTCCGAGGGCTGGAAGTCAAAGCTTCAGCTTAACCCTGTGCAGAATTCCTATGGTGACGGCAGGGCTGAGATAGTGGACTTTGCCATTGTGGACAGTAAGGGCAGGATAGTAAATGCCCTTGAAAAGGGCAGCCATTTTAAGATAAAAATGCGTGTAAGGTTTAACCAGCATATTGAGGAGCCTATTTTTGCCTTTACCATAGTTAATTTACAGGGTACAGATGTCAGCGGTACAAATACCATGTATGAAAAGGTTAATGTTGGCAGTGTGGAAAAGGGAGACGTTAAGACAGTTACCTTTGAGCAGAGGATGGATATGCAGGGAGGTGACTACCTGTTGAGCCTTGGCTGTACAGGCTACAGCGACGGAGAATTTACGGTTTATCACAGGCTTTACGAGGTGTGCAGTATTAATGTTATTTCGGATAAAAATACAGTGGGATTTTATGATATGAATTCCAAGATAGATATTGAATGACGGAGGCGGCTTATGGCTTTGACGGAAAAGATCGGTAATGTTACCCTTAATCTGGATTACTACAGCGGCGAGGATCTTTACTGTGACGGAGATGTGGAAAACGAGCTCCTGGATATAGTTAAAAACTATAAAAGGGATGACTTTGACAGAATAATAGAGGAAAGAAAAAACTGGGCTATAATGTATCACCTTTCCGAAAATAGAAAAAATATTCTCAGCTGGTATCCCATAGAAAGGGATATGGAGGTTCTGGAGATAGGTGCAGGCTGTGGTGCTGTAACAGGTGCCCTTGCAGATAAGGCAGGTAAGGTAACCTGTGTTGAGCTTTCAAAAAAAAGAAGCACCATTAACGCATTAAGAAACGGTGAATATGACAATATCGAGATAATGGTAGGAAATTTCAGCCACATAATGCCATATCTTAAGACCGATTACGATATTGTTACACTTATAGGTGTGCTGGAGTATGCCGAAAGTTATATAGGTACGGAGGAACCATACAGGGAGTTTATATCCTCAGCTGCAAGCCTTCTTAAAAAAGGAGGCAGGCTTCTTATTGCCATTGAAAATAAGCTTGGTATGAAGTATTGGGCAGGCTGTAAGGAGGATCATCTTGGCAGATATTACGAGTCCATAGAGGACTATGCCCATACAAGGGGAGTAAAGACCTTCGGTAAGGGAGAGCTTGAGACTCTTTTTGAAGAAGTCGGATTCAGTTCAGTGAAGTTTTATTATCCATATCCTGATTACAAATTCCCCGATCGCATTTATTCTGACCAATACCTGCCATCAGTAGGTGATCTGGTAAATAATATGCGTAACTTTGATAATAACAGGATGATCACCTTTGATGAGGACAGGGCCTTTGACAGTGTTATTAAAAACGGTCTGTTTCCCCAGTATTCAAATTCGTTTTTTGTTGAGTTGATAAAGTAGGAGCAGGATATGAGAGATATACTTTTTGTTAAGTTTTCCAACGAACGCAATAGAAAATTTAAGATAAAGACAGAGATATGCCGGGATGAGGGCAAAAAAATTGTTATAAAATCCCCTGCTGACAGTGAGGCAAGGTCACACATTATTTCCATGGACAGTAACTATTCAAAACTGGTGGACAGTTATCTCAGCCCCAGGATAAATATAAACAGGGGCAGATTGTCAGGGGATGTTATGACCTTTGAGTATGTGGAGGGAAAAAGCCTTGACAAGGTAGTTGATAAACTCATTTTTGAGGATAAAAATATTGACTCCGCCATTGATCTGATAATTGAATACCTCAATGAAATAAGCAGGGTGAAGATAAACAAAGAACCTGTGTTTGATGAAAAATTTAAGGAGATATTCGGTGATGCCCCGGGTGTTGAAGGCTATGAGTGTACACAGTTCAGCAATATTGACGGAGTGCTTTCAAATGTAATTGTAAATGATGACAAATACACTCTTGTTGACTATGAGTGGGCATTTGATATTCCCGTGCCCCTGAAGTATATACAGTACAGGGTAATTGTCAATTATATTCTGGACAAGCCTGTAAGGGGAATTATAGTTGACAGGGGTATTTTTGACAGACTTGCCATTGATGGGAAGGACATAGAGCTTTTTGACAGTATGGAAAAGCATTTTCAGCACTATGTATATGGAAATTCTCTGAATTTGCGGAGCTATTACTCAACCCTTAATCTTGGCAACTTTGATATGGTCAGGGAAGCCGACCGCATGGAGGCGGATCGCTTTAAGGACATAGTGGATATATTCTTTGATTACGGAGAGGGCGTTGTGCCGGAGTCCGTTATCAGCCGCAGGGATGTTATCAAAGATAATCAGGGTAGCCTTGAGGTGGAGATAGACAAAGACAGAGCCCTGCGTGCGGTAAGGATAGATCCTGTAACGGATTACTGTATGTTAACTGATGTATCCATAGAGGCTGTGGAGGAGAATGGGGTTATAACTCCCCAGTTCGGAACCAATGGTCACAGACTGAATGATACGGATTTTGTATTTACCGATCCCGATGTGCAGTTTTATATTGGGGTGGATAAGAATACAAAAAAGGTCAGAATGTCATACCACATTCAGAGGCTTACAGAGGAGGCGGCAAAAAATATTGCTGCCAACGATGAAAATCGGATGGATAACATAACTTCTCTTAAAGGCGATATAGCTGATAAGGAAAGACTGATTGCTACTCAGAATGAGGAAATAGTACAAAGGGATAGTATTATTGCTTCAAAGTCAGTTGAGCTGGAACAGGCTGTTAGAAAGGAAGAAAGGCTTAATAGCCTTGTGGCTCAGAGGGATGGTGAGGTCAGCTTCCTTCATGGAGAATTATCAAGGCAAAATTCTTATATAGAGGGCCTTAACGGTATTATTATGAGCCGTGACAAACAGATAGAGGAGATATATAACTCCACCTGCTGGAAAATGACTGCCCCTTTCAGATATGCCGTTACGGGTACAAAGAGGTTTTTTAGAAGCAATCACCTTACATCCGGAGCCTATGAATTCCTTTATTTTGTCAAGACTTTAGGGTATAAGGGTGCTGTTGAACACTACAGACGACTTAAGACACCCTCAAAACCTGTGGAGATACCTGAGGCAGATATTATTTCAAGGGATGATATACGTCCCCTTGAAAAACTTAATAAAACAATTGCTGTACATCTTCATCTTTTTTATGAGGATCTGGCAGAAGAATTTTTTAATTATTTCAATAACATTCCCTTTAAATTTGACCTTTTTATATCCTGCCGTCAGGATGCGGACGCAGACAGAATAGGCAGACTGTTTAAAAGGATTAAGACAGTAAACAGGGTGGAAGTTCGGCCGGCAGGGAACAGAGGTAGGGATATAGCTCCCCTTTATGTGCTGTTTGGCAGAGAGATAGAAAAGTATGATTACTTTATGCACGTACACAGTAAAAAGTCTGTGTACTCAGGAAAGGAGCAGTATGGCTGGCGACAGTTCAGCATGGATTGTCTTCTTAAGGATGAAAACACTGTAAGAAAGATATTTGCCCTTTTTGAAAGCAAAAATATAGGCCTTTTTTATCCCGAAACCTTTGGTGAAATGCCTATGATTGCCCAGGACTGGCTTGAAAATGCAGCAGGGGGAAGGGCATTTCTGGAAAGCCTTGGTATAAGGTTTGAGGACGGATTTTTCAATTACCCTGTTGGCAGCTTTTTCTGGGCAAGGACAGAGGCGCTTCGACCTGTTTTTGATAAACACCTTAAATATGAGGATTTCCCTGAGGAGGCAGGTCAGACAGACGGTACCCTTGCCCATGTACTGGAAAGGGCTATATCCTTTGTATCAAACAGCAGGGGATATATGGATGCCATATATGACATACGTAGCGGCAGTATATCCCTTGGCAGGAGCTATAAGGTATATGAGCCATATTTTAGCATAACCGTCGACGCTGCAAAGACTTACCTTTCAGGCTTTGATGTTATAAGTTTTGATATTTTTGATACCCTTATTACAAGGGCTGTTTACATGCCTGATGATGTGTTCTGCATTATGGAGGCTATGATTAAAAGAAAGTACGGCATAGCCTGCAATTACCTTTCCCTGAGAAAAAAGGCAGAGGCAATGGCATGGGATAAAAAAGGAGCTTATACCAATATAGATGATATATATGAGTGCCTTCCAAAGGTAATGGATGTTTCACCTGAGGAGGCAATGGAGCTTAAGCAGATGGAAATAGATCTGGAAATTAAGCTTTGCCTTCCACGACGTGATATGCTTGAAATATTTAATTATCTCAAGTCCTGCGGTAAAAGGATTATCCTTGTAAGCGATATGTATCTTACAGGGGAGATTATTTCAAAGATGCTGTCCAAGTGTGGATATGAAGGCTATTCGGATATGTGGATTTCCTGTGAAAGGGGCACAAGGAAGGATGGCAAGACTATCTGGAATGACTTTTTCGATATATATTCAACTGTTAAAACGGTTCATGTAGGTGATAATCCCCATTCGGATGTACAGACGGTCATCGACAGACATAGGGAAAGCTTTTTTGTTATTAATCCAAGGACAGCTTTTAAGATGAGCCGTTATTACAGGGATTTTGAACCCTATATAAATGGCAGTATAACCCAGCGTATTCTCTTGGGTATGTTCATAAATGGAGGCATATACAACTCACCTTTCTGTCAGAAGCTTAACGGTGAGCCTGATATAAGTGGCTACGGAGATATGGGCTACAGTGCATTCGGACCCCTCTTTACAGTGTTCAGTCTTTGGCTGAATACTGTTACAACTAAGGATAATGTGCTTATGTTTCTTGCCCGTGAGGGTTATATTTTTGAAAAGCTCTACAACAATGTATTTGAGCATAATCCCGATAAAAAACGCCGTACCGTGTACTTCTTATCCTCAAGGCGGGCTGCCTCTGTTGCGGCAATACGCAATGAGGAGGATGTAAGGAGCATACTTGCCCAGTACTACAGAGGTAGTCTTTCAAACCTTCTTAAATCCAGACTTGGTATAGAAATGTATTCGGATATGACCGACAGGCAAGTGGCTATGGCAGATGATCTTGACAGCGTTATGAAAAGCCTCAGCCCACACCTTGAGGATATATATGCAAGGGCTGAAAAAGAACGGGATGCCTATAAAAAATATATTGCCGACCTTGATATAAGGGATGAAGGCATTGTTGTAGATGTGGGATATTCGGGAACAATACAGTTTTATCTTGCCAAGCTGAGGGAAAACAAGCAGGCAGGAGCATATCTGTGTACATCTTCCAACCGTAAGCCCGAACAGCTGGGATGCACCTGTTCTTCCCTGTACCCTATATTCGATATATCAGAGGAAAGCAAAAATAAAATATTCCGTAACCAGCTTTTCCTTGAAGCGGTGCTTAAGGCACCATTCGGTCAGCTGATATGCTTTGTTGATGATGGAGTAAAGGCAAAGCCTGTTTATAAGGATGACAGTCTTATTCCGGATGCTCTTAAAGAGCTGCAACAGGGTATGCTTTCCTTTGCATTGGATTTCGGCGATGTTGCTTCATCTGTTATGGATGATATGGATATAAGTGCTTCCCTTGTGGCGGATATGTTTGATATTTGCCTTAAGGGTGACTGGATGTCTGACAGGGTAGCCGAAATTATGACTGTACAGGACGATTATTGTGAAAACGGAAGCCATAGATTTAATCCCCATAAAGGTATATGGGAAGTAATAAAGGAATGACCAGAGGTCATACTGCGTATAAGCTTGTGGTGCAGTTGCCGCCGCAGGCTTATATGTTTGATTGGAGTTGAAAATGAATTGAGCAAAGGATCTATAACAGAGGATCAAAAAGCAGATAGAAAAAAATCCATAAGACGGACATTGTATATACTTGTTCCGATATTGATAATTGCTCTGCTGTCAGGGGTGTATATACATCGTGCTTATTGGTATGGTCAGCAGAATATTTCCTTTGAAGAACTTATTGATAATGCAGTAAGTATAAAGGACTTTGATGCTAAAGACGGTATTATAACAGCCCTGAGTGATGATCCGTGGATAGAGTATAATACAACACCAAGAAGGGTACAGACCATAGATATTAACGTAGCCTACCTTTCAGAGGATTATACAAGGTCGGAACTCTTTGTGATTCACAGTGATAATTCTATGCAGATGTATACCTTTGTCCTCCATGAGGGGAAAAATGTGGTTGATTTGCAGCTTAACAGGGATAATATCAGATCCCTTCGCTTTGATTTGCTTATAGGAGAGGGACAGCAGATAGGTATAGCCGGTATAGGTATTAATTCTCCCAAGTCCCTTTCCCAGGCCCTTGGAAGTGACTATATATATGCATTGACGGCTTTTTCGACACTTGTGTTTAAGTTAGTGCCCTGTCTTTTGTGTATAGGGATTGCGTGGCTTCTGATAAGATGGGTGGGAGGCAAAAAAATCAAGCCTCAGCTTTGTGCCACAGGGATAGTATGTGGTGTAATGTTTGCTTTGTACATTATATACAGTCTTGTGGGTATCAATACCTTTATGAAGGAAAGAACAGTATCCTTTCAGGAGCTTACTTCCTACGGTATAAGACTTAATGAATTTGATATGAAGGATAATACCTTGATTTCAAAGACTGTTGATCCCTGGATAACATACTATGACAATGACGCTAATACAGTCAGAACCATTACAATTAATGTAAATTCCCTTTCAAATTCGGAGACAAGTGCCCAGGTTTTTGCCTTCTTTGATGATGATAGTTTTGATTCAGTCAACTTTACACTCAGGGAGGGACGTAATGTTATTACTCTGCCACGATACATAGACAGGATACAGTATTTCAGGTTTGATCTTACTGAAAAGGCAGGGGTGGAGATAGGCATAGAGAACGTGGTCTTTAATTCAGGAGATACATTGACCCCATACCTTGCACAGGAGGGGGCGGATCTCTGCCTAAGGATGATCATGGTAGTGGGACTTATCCTTATTGTGACAGGTTCTGTTGCACTGGGCAGAAGGTTCAGAGGATTAAAAGTCTATGGTAAGCCTCAAAGACTTTTTGCAGGGCTTATACCTGCCTCAGCCATATTGCTGATTTATATTTTTGCTGGTATCAATCTGATTTTGGTTTTGCTTGGAGTAGCGTTTGCCGGTTTTCTTACAGGGAAGTTTGCCAATGTTTCCGCTTCTGCAAGTAAGTATGGGTCAAATGGATATTATGGTTTTGTGCTGGGGATTTTTGCCCTGGCGGCATATATTATCCTGCCAAGGCTGGATTATATTCAGTTTATCTGTTCAGGAAACAGCGATTATATGATCAGACTTTTTGTTATAGGAATATGTGGGCTTGCCATGGTGGATATGGTGGCTCTCAGCAGTATAAAGGATGACAAGGATCCTGTTGGCTATCATCTGGATATTTCTTCGGCAAGGGTATGGTTATTTGAAACAGCGGCTGTTATTGTTATGACGGCAGCTGTTGAAGTCCTTTGTGCCATGCATTTTAATAATATAAATATATATAGAGCAATTTACAGTTTCTTCAGGTCCGATACATTATATCTCAGTCTGGTGCTTTTTGCCTGTGTTTATCTGTTGCCAAAATATCTTTTCGGGGGTATTATCGGCAGAGTGCTTGGAGTGGGACTCTTTATCTTCTACTTTATAGGAAATTTTGTAAAGCTTAAGTATCACGATACGGTTTTCCTGCCTATGGATATTTTACAGATAGGTGACTTTTTTGCCATTGTGGATATTTATGTGCCGATCTGGATCCTTGAAATACTTGCCTTTGTTTTGTTATGTATTTTTTTATCCTTAATGTATATTTTCAGAAAAAAACTGGTTAAATTTAAGGCAAACCTTTGGGCGGCAGCTGTAATGGTATTTATGATATTTACCTTAACAGAGGCACTTGAAAGCAATAAATTCCTGGATCTGGGAGTTGATACCAATCTGGAGTGGCAGGGAAGTGAAGTGTGCGTAAATGAGTTTGGTGAGCTTGCTTATACCTACCTTAAGTTTGGTGAGCTTTCGGATATGTATCCCCGTGCCGATAAGGATTATGGCAGAGAGAAGATGCTTGAGCTGGAGGCGGAGTTTGATAAACTGCCGTCACCCCAGACAAGTCAGGTAAAGCCGGATGTTATATTGATAATGGAAGAATCCATGTTTGATGTACAAAAGGTTCCCGATGTGGAATTTTCCGAAGATGTTACGGAAAATATGCGTAAATATGCTGTGGGAAACATTATTTCACCAAAATACGGAGGAGGTACAGCGTCAGTTGAGTTTGAGGCCCTTACAGGTCTTAGCAACTTCTTCTTCCTGGATAATATAGTGCCTTACGTTACCTACTGGAATAACGGTAATAATGATATTCCAAGCATTGCCAGGGAATTTGACAACAATGGCTATTCCACCGTTGCAATACACCCTAATATTGCCAACCTCTACAACAGGGAGGTGGTGTATAATTGTATGGGCTTTGATGAATTTGTAAGTAAGGATGATATGAATTTTTCCGCATCCAACCTGACAGATGACGGTTACTTCAAGGATGAGGCCCTTGCAGATGTAATAGAGAAAAAGCTGGAGGCAGAGGAGGATCCAAGCTTTATCTTCGCAATAACCATTGAAAACCACACCCTTTATGAAAGCAAATACAGTTCAACTGAGGTAAAGCTTAGCTCCGATAAGCTCAGTGACAGTGAAATTAATGAGCTTGAACAATATAGTCAGGGGGTTTCCAGTGCCGATAAATTTATTAAGGAAATGGTGGATTATGTGGATAATGCCGAAAGACCAACTATCCTTTATATCTGGGGTGATCATCTTCCTGCTCTTTCAGCCTTCAATACCCTTGGATTTATTAACGATAAGTATAATAAATATTCTACCCCTATTATTGCTTATTCCAATTATAAGGATATTGAAACAGGTCAGGAGTATATGACTCCTAATCAGATAGCTCCCCAGATATTAAGGGATGCGGAGATAGATTACAGCTCCTACTTTGACTATATCTATTCCCTCAGAGAAAAATATCCGGTTATTCAAAAGGAGTTCGGTATTGATCCCCAGCAGGAAGAAATAAAGACCTATGAGCTTATTCAGTATGACCTTCTCTTTGGCGAAAAGTACCTTCTTGAGGCTACAGGGTAGGTTTTAGCTTGACTTTATATTCCAACTACTTTATAATGGTAGTGATATGCAAAAAATAACTTAGGAGATGTCAGCAAATGTTATTAAACAGTTTATTTTTATTATCAAGTCCAAGCGTTACAATCGGCGGTGGTGAGGCTGCTGCTGATACTGCTGCACAGGCAGTTACACAGGCAACAACAGGCGCAGCTTCAACAGCAGCCACAGGTGGTATTGGTGCCATAGGTATGATAGTTTATATCCTGGGCCTTGTAGCTCTCTTCTATTTCTTCGCTATCAGACCACAAAGAAAGCGTGATAAGGAGCTTAAGACAATGCAGGACGGTGTTAAGCTGGGTGATTGGGTTATGACTTCATCAGGCTTTTACGGCAAGGTAGTGGATATAACAGACCAGGTGTTTATGGTAGAGTTCGGTACAAACAAGTCCGTTTGCATCCCTGTTAAGAAAAGTGAGATTATGGGCAATAAGGAGCCTAACCTTACCAACAAGCCTTCAGAGGATGAGGAAGAGGATAATAAGAAAAAGAAGTGATAATAAAGAGCTGCCCATCTCCTTAAGGGCAGCCTTTTTTGTTAAATGAAGCAATGAAACAGGGGATGTTATTTCCCATGCTCTTTATTATATGGAGGTAGTATGTTAGATGTAGCACTTCTGGGTACAGGTGGCATGATGCCACTGCCCAACAGGTTTTTAACGGGCCTGCTTTTAAGGCTTAACGGTAAAATGATGCTCATTGACTGCGGAGAAGGTATGCAGGTAACCTTAAAGCAGCTTGGCTGGGGCTTTAAAAGTATTGATATAATCTGCTTTACCCACTACCATGCAGACCATATTTCAGGTTTGCCGGGCCTGCTCCTTACCATAGGCAACTCAGGCAGGACAGATCCCCTTGTGCTTTTCGGGCCTCCGGGGCTTAAGGCAGTATATAGGGGGCTTAGTGTTATTGCTCCTGAGCTGCCCTTTGAGGTCCGCATTATAGAAACCGAAAATACACCTCAGAATACACTTGAAATAAGCGGATTTCACATTACTACCCAAAAGGCAGAGCACATGATACCCTGTCTTGCCTATAGCGTATATGTTCACCGTATGGGTAAGTTTAATGTGGAAAAGGCCCTTGCCCTTAATCTGCCCAAGCAGCTCTGGTCAGTTATACAAAAGGAGGGTGAGGTGGTCTACGGAGGTAATCTCTATACTGCTGATATGGTTATGGGGGATGAGCGTAAGGGTATTAAGGTGACCTACTGTACCGATTCCAGACCTACCTCAGGTATAGCCGCCCTTGCGGAAAAATCCGATTTGTTTATTTGTGAGGGTATGTACGGCGAGGAGGAAAAGCTGGACAAGGCAAAGGAGCACAGGCACATGATATTTTCCGAGGCTGCAAGACTTGCCAGGGACAGTAAAAGCCGTGAGCTGTGGCTTACCCATTATAGTCCTGCCCTCACTGACCCCGAATACTTTATTGAAAATGCAAGACGTATATTCCCCAATACCAAGGTGGCATATGACCGTATGAATGTGACCATTGATTTTGAGGATGAACAGGAGTAACAGACAAAAAAGCCTGATATACGTATTTACTGGAGAGTGATGAAATGGCAGAGGAAAAAAACAGCTTAAGTGATTATGATATAGTTCTGTCCTGTCTTAACGGAAATAAGGAGGACTTTGCCATTTTGGTGGATAGGTACAAAAATCTGGTGTTTTCGGTTATATCCCGTATGACTAACAATCCCGATGACTTTGCTGACCTTGCCCAGGAGGTTTTCCTTAAGGTCTATAAAAACCTTGATAAGTACCGTCCCGATTATCATTTCTCCACATGGATAATTCGTATCACTACTAACCATATTATAGATATAAGGCGAAGGTATAAAATAGACAGTGTTTCCATTGATGATACGGAGATACCATTAAGTACGGGAAATTCTGCTGAGGATGAGTATATTCGAAGTGAACAGGTCAGGGAGCTCAGTCGGCTTATAAATAATCTTCCCGAAACCTATCGCCTGCCTATTGCTCTGTATCATCAGCATAATATGAGTTATAAGGAGATAGCTGACAGCCTTGGACTGTCTATGTCAAAGGTAAAGAATCGTATTTTTCGAGGCAGACGGCTGCTTAAGGAAATGATTGAGGATATGAAAGAGAGGTCCTGAATATGAAGTGTTCCGAATTTGAAAGGCTTGAAATGAAATACCTTGATGGGGACATTAGCCCTGAGGAACTGGATAAAATAAAAGAACATACAGATAACTGCAATAAATGCAGCAGGGAGTTTCAGTTGTATGAGGGTCTTAAGGAGGATTTTGCCCTTTTGCCTTTGCCTCAGGTGCCTGATAACTTTACAGCTGAGGTTATGCACAGTGTCAGAATGCTGCCCAAAGGCAACGGCAGGCTTATGCTTTTGGTACTTTCCTCCGTTATTGCGGCGGTGTCTTCAGTTACGGGCTTTTTAAACCTGGTTGTTATCAACTCCCATAGTATTCTGGAGGAGTTTGCAAAGGGAGATATGCCATCTCCCCTGGTGGCAGCTGTGAAATTGACTGCGGCGGTGGGCAACGGTATATATGACATACTTTCAAAGATGATGGAGTTTACCTATAATCCGGGTATACTTGTCTTTGTGCTTATGGGACTTGGATTATATGTAGCCCTTAAAAGATCCATTGGAGGTGTACACAGATGAATGATGTAGTTATACTTGCTATAGAAAGCTCCTGTGACGAAACTGCAGCTGCTGTAGTAATAAATGGCAGACAGGTGCTGTCAAATGTTATTTCTTCCCAGATAGCTACCCATACCCTATATGGCGGTGTAGTACCTGAAATAGCTTCCCGTGAGCATATCAAGGCAATAGACAAGGTGATAGATGCGGCTTTGAGGGAGTCGGGAAAGAGTCTGGAGGAGATAACGGCAATTGCAGTTACCTACGGTCCGGGACTTGTGGGAGCACTGCTTGTGGGACTTTCCGAAGCAAAGGCACTTGCCTTTGCCCTTAATAAGCCGCTTATTCCCGTTCACCATATAGAGGGTCATATAGCAGCAAACTATATTGAAAATTCCAACTGGGAGCCTCCTTTTATATGCCTTGTTGTAAGCGGAGGACATACCCATATAGTTCATATCAAGGACTACAGCCGATTTGAAATATTGGGCAGTACCCGTGACGATGCGGCAGGTGAGGCATATGATAAGGTTGCACGTGTCCTTGACATACCATATCCAGGAGGCCCGGGTATAGACAAGCTTTCCCGTGAGGGTAATCCCAAGGCAATAGATTTTCCTCATGTTACCCTTGAAAGAGGCAGTTATGACTTTAGTTTCAGTGGGCTTAAGTCAGCTGTACTCAATTACATTAACCGTGCAAAGATGATGGGAGAGGAGATAAACCGTGCCGATGTTGCCGCTTCCTTCCAGTCAGCTGTGGTAGAGGTTCTTGTGGAAAAGGCTGTACGTGCCTGCAAGGCAACGGGTGTCAATCGTCTTGCTATGGCAGGCGGTGTTTCTGCCAATACATATCTTAGAAAGCGTATGAGTGAGGAGTGCGACAGGGCAAATATAGAACTTTGTGTGCCTAAGCCAGTTTTGTGTACCGATAATGCGGCCATGATAGGCAGTGCGGCATACTATGAGTATATCTGCGGCAATATTGCAGGGGCTAATTTAAATGCCTATCCCGGACTTAAGCTGGGAGAAAGAGGCGATGACTATCGTGAGCCCGATGTTTTGAAGCTTGCAGAAAGTATTTCAAATGCAATCAATCATAATTCCGAATATATTGAATACTGTGAGGCGGTCCGGAATCTTAAAAATAATAAGGAGCTTTATGAAAGGGTGCAAAGGTTCAAGGCCCGTATGCTGAACTTTCTTATTGCCCACAGTGAAAACAGACATAGCTTTGATGAGGAAAAATACCTTTCACAGGAATATTATAAGATAATCCTTGATAAGGACGCAAAGGTCTATTTTGAAAACGGTTTAAATCTCATTTCCCTTTTTGAGGAGATAATGAACAGATCCCTTGGGGATTGTATGCTTGAAGTATATGCGGAGGAGTAAGGAATGGATCAGGGTATAATAAGATCCGGAAGTGCGGATATTTATTACGAAAGACATGGGGATAAGGGTGAGTACCTTGTGCTGCTCCATGGAAATAATGAAAGTATGCGGCGTATGCAGCACCAGATAGATTATTTTTCAAAAAGCTACAGGGTTATAGCCATTGATAGTAGAGGTCATGGTGAGTCAGGCTTCGGTCAGGGCGAGCTTAACCTTGATACCATGTCAGTAGATGTGGAAAATGTACTTAATGGGCTGGGAATAACAAAGACCAATATCCTTGGATTTTCCGATGGAGCCAATATAGCCATGCTCCTTGCAATAAGGCGTCCCGAACTTATATCTGCAATGGTTCTAGTGGGAGGCAATCTTAAGCCTTCAGGTATGACAATGGGTATCTTCCTTTCGGTAAATGCAGCCTATTACCTGACTAAGCTGGCAGGTAAGTTTGACAAAAGGCTCAGACTGGAACATGAGTTTTATCATCTTATGGCTAAGGAGCCTAATATAAAGCCATCAAGCCTTAAGCGTATTACCGCAAGAACCCTTGTTATAGCAGGTGACAAGGATCTTATCAAGCCATCTCATACTCATACCATTGCAAGCAATATACCAAATGCAAGGGAACTTATTTTAGAGGGGGATCATTTTATAATATACCGTACACCTGAGATAATAAATCAGGCGGCGGATAAATTTTTTATGGAAAAATAAGACAGCATCCGCTTTTTCGAATGCTGTCTGACTGTTATGCTGCAAGTTCAACTGCTCTTTTAAGGGCCTCATCTATATGGGGACAGAAGTTGGACTTGCCTATTTTTTTGTCAAAGCCTGCTTTTTGCATTATCTCCATGGGCTGCTTATTTACATGGGAAAGTATCAGGGTAATTTTCCTTTTTTTACATGCCTCGTAAAGTTTTTCAAGGTTGTGCATGGCAGTTGCATCTATTGCATTTACGCTGCGCATACGGAGTATAAGGCAGTTTGTACCTTCTTTAGGTGCTATTTGCAGTATCTTGTCGGCTGCACCAAAGAACATTGGTCCGCTTATTTCATATACAAGGGTATTTTTAGGTACGGTACGCAGGGAAATACTGTCGGGATCGTTGTCATCGTCTATGTATTTCCAGCCATGTA
The DNA here is from genome assembly GCA_949293325.1 of uncultured Eubacteriales bacterium. Classification (GTDB taxonomy): domain Bacteria; phylum Bacillota; class Clostridia; order Lachnospirales; family CAG-274; genus CALWRD01. The sequence goes on from CASFCZ010000062.1 coordinate 23,974, forward strand.
TCTGTGTTACTTCACTCATACGCTTCATAAACAGAAGCGCTGCCGCTATCATACCAACCTCAATGGCAACTACCAGGTCAAACACAACAGTAAGTACCAGAGTGGCTACAAGCACGATTATATCGCTCTTTGGAGAGGTACGGCACAGTGCCACAAATTCACGCCATTCGGACATATTGTATGCTACCATAAAGAGGATAGCTGCTATTGCAGGCATAGGTATTAATGCGGCATAGGGCATTAATACAACCAGTATCAGAAGCAGTATAAGAGAGTGTACCATACCGGCTACAGGAGTTCTGCCTCCGTTTTTAATATTGGCAGCGGTACGGGCTATGGCTCCCGTTGCAGGTATGCCCCCAAACAGTGCAGAGGCAATATTACCTGCCCCCTGTGCCACAAGCTCCATATTGGAACGGTGGCGACTGTTTATCATACTGTCTGCAACCACGCAGGAAAGCAGGGACTCAACCGCCGCCAGTATGGCGATGGTAAGTGCGTCAGGAAGCAGACGGTGTATCATTTCAAATGTAACATCAGGTATATGTATTTCAGGCAGCCCTGAAGGTATGGTATACATATCACCTATGGTCTTTACAGGCAGTCCCATACCTTTTACCATAACAATGCTTACTATTACAGCTATAAGAGAAGGTGGTATTTTGGCTAAGGGTTCCGGTACAAAACGCCATAATATCAGGATTGCAAGGCATACTGCACCTACTGCAAATGCCCATATATTAAAGGTAGGCATAAATTCAAATACCGCCTTAAGCTTTTCGGTAGTTTCGATAAGTGGTTCTTCCGTAACTACCTCAAGACCTAAAAAATCCTTTATCTGTCCTACAAATATGGTAATGGCAATACCTGTGGTAAAGCCTGTGGTAATGGTATAAGGTATAAACCTTATAAGACTGCCCAGCCTGAGAAGTCCCATGGCTATAAGTATAAGTCCTGCCATTATGGTGGATACTATAAGCCCATCCATACCGTTCTGGGCGGCTATAGTGGCGACTATAGTGGCAAAGGCAGCAGTAGGACCTGCTATCTGTACTCGGCTGCCACCCAGAAAGGATATTACAAAGCCTGCCGCTATAGCGGTATATATACCTCTTTCAGGTGTAACACCTGAGGCAAGGGCAAGGGCAATAGAAAGAGGCAGGGCAATTATAGCAACTATTATGCCTGATACTACATCCCTTGCAAACTGTGCTGTGGTATAGCCCTTCATTACGGTAAATAGTTTGGGTACAAGTTTTTCCATATTTAAATTTCCCCCGTTATTGTATTTTAACTTTAGTTATACACTGTGATAGTAAAGGGTTATATCCTCATAATTGTCCTCTGAAATAAGGAACCCCCCTGGTATGGTGCCAAGTTCAACAAATCCCAGTTTTTTATACAGTTTTCTGGCGGCACTGTTTGATGCCACTACTGCATTAAACTGCAATATTTTAAAGCCATAACTTCCTGCTGTATCAAGGCAGTGCCTGACAAGGAGCTCTCCTGCTCCCTTACCCCTTGCATATGAGGCAACGGCAAAGGAGGCGTTGCATATATGTCCGCACCTGCCTACATTATTGGGATGAAGTATGTACAGTCCTATTACTGCACCACCATCCAGTGCCACACCGCAGCAACTTTGTGAGGCAAAAAATGCAGCGGCTTCATCCACCCTCATTTCTTCCATCTGAGGAAAGGCCTTTCCTTCCCTGACAACCTCGTTCCATATTGATGTCATGGCAGGTACATCCTCATTTTTGTATTTTCTTATACTTACAGACAAACTTTCTCCCTCCTTGAAAAGCATACACCCTGTAATTATTATTGACAAGGCAGCTTATTTTCTGTATTATTAATATATCGTATATTACAGATATTGTCAAAATTTTTTTATGGTAGGGGGAAGCCTGGTGGCTGATAATGAGGGTGTCGTTATTGATGCCGTTTATAAGGATAGAGTAATTGGGCGTATCAAGGCTTCCTGTGCCGAACAAAAGCTCATTGAACTGATAAAGTCCGACTATGACGTAAGGATACACAATATTGACTTTTTCTTTGATTATAGTAATAAACTGAATGCAGCGGTATATACTGAAGATACTGAGCAGTGGTACAAGCTTCACCTCAGCTTTGCCGGTAATATGGGTGGAGTTATGGGAAATGTTATTAAGGATACCAAACTCATTGGTGTGGTGGATGATCTGCTTGAGGAAGCAGGTGTGGAGGAAAGGGATATACCTCTCCTTTGCTATGACTATGCCATGCTTTATAAGGGGGAGTGTATGGTACGCCTTATAAAAAAACTTCTTAAGTTCAGGTTTTATTCCTATTGGTATACCTATAATATATCAAAGGATAAATTTTATGTCATTATTGAGGTTACGGATCAGGATACCCTGCGGTCCGTTATAGACAATGCCGGTGGTGTTAAGGATGCAGTAAGGCACATACTTGAAAGTGTGGATATAGAGGGCAGGCTCAAGGATGATGAAATCGGGTTTGCCGTGGGACTTGGTGATGATATTATAGGCCGTGATACAATGCACTGTGTCAATGAGGAAAGTCTTGAAAACTGTCATATGTTATAAACAGTCTTTTCTATTAAAGAGAGGGCTGTTTTTTTGTTGGGCTACTTGTGGGGAGGTAGGATTTATGTTATACTTAAGCCTATGAAACATTATGACGAGTTTGAATTTTATCACCCTGTAATTAATTTAATATTTTTTGTGTTGGTTATTGCCCTTTGCATGGTAAGGCTTCATCCCTATGTACAGCTTATGGGACTGGCAGGCTCCTTTTTTTATCTCTTTTATCTGATGGGGAGGTATGCCCTTAAGCCCTTGTTGTTTTCATTCATTACGGCTTTGGGTGCAACTGCATTTAATTTGCTTTTTAACCACAGGGGAGCAACCATACTTACGTATTTTCCAAACGGTAATCCCCTTACACTGGAGTCTGTTACCCACGGACTTGCCTTAGGCAGTTCCCTTGCCTGTATACTTTTGTGGTTTGCATGCTTTAACCTTGTATTTACAAGTGACAGGCTGATTTCCATTACAGGACGGTTTTCGCCTACCTTATCGGTACTGATAACCATTACCCTCAGGTTTATTCCTCTGTATCTTGTCAGACTTCGTAAGGCGGCACTGGACAGACGGCTTTTCTATGGGGGAGGTATCCTTTCGGGACTTAGGACTCTGGAGGCTGTCAGTGGACAGATATTGGAGTCTGCTGTGGAAACTGCCGATAATATGCGTGGCAGAGGCCTGGGACTTAAAGGTCGAACTGCCTTTTCTCCCTTTGTATTTCGACTGAGGGATGGGATTATGCTTGCCTTAATCATTGCTGTGGGAGTAATTGCCTTTATATATGCACCTAAGGCTGAGTATCTGCCTGTATATAGGGCTGAAAATATGAAACCTGTCGGAGCTGTGGCGGTGGCAATAATAATGTTGCTGCCGACCCTGTTAAATTATATCTATGGTGAAATAAAATGGCGACACTTGAAATAAACGCACTATCCTTTGCCTATGCAGGCAGAGAGGATTATACCCTTGAAAATATAAATACGGTTATAGACACTACAGGCTTTACCCTTATATGCGGAGCTACAGGCAGCGGCAAGACTACATTGGTACGGCTTCTTAAGCGTCAGCTTGCCCCCTGGGGCAGCCTTAAGGGGGATATACTTCTTGATGGCAAAAGTATTAAGGCGTTGTCGGGAAGGGAAACGGTAAGCCGTATAGGCTATGTGGGACAGAATGCAGATGCCCAGCTGGTGTGTGACAGGGTATGGCATGAGCTCGCCTTTACCCTTGAAGGGCTGGGAGAAAATCCTGATCTTATACGACGCAGATGTGGTGAGGTAAGTGGATTTTTTGGCATAGAGGATCTTTTTGAAAGACAGACGGACACCCTCAGCGGTGGGGAAAAACAGTCAGTGTGCCTTGGAGCAGCCCTTACTACCGCACCGGAGTTTCTTATACTTGACGAGCCCATATCTCAGCTTGATCCTGTGGCGGCAGCGGAATTCGGTGAAAGACTGAAGCGTATTAACGGTGAGCTGGGTATAGGTATCATTCTCTGTGAGCACAGGCTTGAGGGCCTTGTGGATATATGTGACAGGCTTATTGTTCTGGACAGGGGCAAAATTTTATGGCAGGGAGCTCCACATCAGCTGGAGGAATTGCCCTATCCCTGCCCTGTGGAGGATAATCTTCCTTCGGCAATGCGACTGTATAGGAGGCTGGGGCTGACAGGTGTTCCCCCCCTTAACACTGCCCATGGCAAAAGGTGTTTTTCCGGCTTTAAGGCTCTATGCGATGAGAATAAGAGGGAATACGGTGGAAAGGCAGTCCTTGAGTCAAGGGGGCTGTACTTTGGCTATAACAAGGATAAAATAGTACTTAAAGATATGAATTTAAAATTATACAAAGGGGAGCATTTTGCCCTTATGGGAGGTAACGGCAGCGGAAAAAGCACTCTCCTTTATCTCCTTGCAGGGGCATATAAGCCTCTTATGGGCAGGATAAAGACAGAGGGAAAGATAACCCTTCTGCCTCAAAACCCGGAAAGCCTTTTTTCACAGGATACCGTGGCACAGGAGGCAGAAAACAGTTCACTTATTGAGGATTTTGGACTGGATGCCTCTAAAAATCCCCTTGACCTCAGCGGCGGTCAGCAACAGATACTGGGCTTTATAAAGGCGGTGGAAAAAAACAGCGATATTCTACTGCTGGATGAACCTACAAAGGCACTTGACGGAGGACTTAAGGAAAAACTTGCCCAAATTATCAGGGAGCTTAACGAAAGGGGAGTTACTGTCCTTACCGTCAGCCATGACAGTGAGTTTTGTGCATCCTGTGCCAGTCGCTGCGGTTTGCTTTTTAATGGCAGCATAGTGGCAGTTGACGATGCCAGGAGCTTTTTTAAGGATAATATATGTTATACAACAGCTGTAAACAAAATGCTCAGGGGCAATGCCATAACCGTTGCTGAGGCAGTGGAAAATATTTCGGAGGAAGATGTATGAAGTATATTGTTCCTATAATTACGGTTTTACTTGTGGTGGCAGGGAGCATAATTTTTGAAGACAGACGTTATTATTTTATTTCCCTTGCTATTGTCATTGCCATGCTTGCCCCTATGATACTTCGCTTTGAAGGCGTTAATGTCAGGTATATGGTACTGGTTGCTGCCCTTGGGGCATTGGCGGCAGTAAGCAGGGCGGCATTTGCACCCCTTGAACAGTTTAAACCAATTGCCTCGGTGGTTATAGTGTCAGGTATATGTCTTGGGGCAGAGGGAGGCTTTGCTGTAGGTGCTCTTGGTATGTTTGCTTCAAATATGTACTTTTCCCAGGGACCATGGACACCCTGGCAGATGCTTGCTATGGGTATGGTTGGTTTTATCAGCGGTCTTGTCTTTCACAGGTATAGACCAAACAGGATAGTTCTTGCAATTTACGGTCTTGTGGTAACTGCTGTGATTTACGGTGTTATAGTTGACTTGTCCACAGTGGTGATGACCTATGACAAGCCCACCCTGGGACAGGTGATAACTACCCTTGCCATGGGCTTTTACTTTAATGTAATACATGGTTTATCCAGCTTTGTTTTCCTTCTTATTATAGGAAACAGGTTTATTAAACGTCTTGACAGGCTGGTAATAAAATACGGTATCGGAGGCTGATATAATGCGGCAGATAACAGTTGACAGGGATAACGGGAATCAGCGCCTTGACAAATTTCTTATGAGATATATGAATACTGCACCAAAGTCATTTGTTTATAAAATGCTACGTAAAAAGAATATAAAGCTTAACGGTAAACGTGCCCAGGGAAATGAGATACTTTCACAGGGGGATCAGGTCAGCCTTTATCTTGCAGATGATACTATTGATTCCTTCCGTAGTGCAAGGGAGGTAAGAGAGTATACCCATATGCCTGATATTATCTATGAGGATGAAAACGTCATTATTGTAACCAAGCCTGTAGGACTTCTTTCCCAGGGAGAGAAAAAGGGTGACCAAAATCTTAATGACCAGCTTTTGTACTATCTGAGTACCAGGGGCGATTATAATGGCTTCGGAATGTTTAAGCCGGGGATTGTAAGCAGACTTGACAGGAACACAAGTGGTATCACCATAATGGGAAAAAATCTTCCTGCCCAGCAGGAGATAAGTACTGCTTTTCGCAAGCACAGTGTAAAAAAGATATATCTTGCCCTTGCAGAGGGAAGGATAACGGCTCCCGGCAGATTGGATCTTAAACAGGAGAAACTCCAGGGTAACAGGGTAAGTATCGGAGAGGGCAAAAATGCCGTTACCCTTTACCGCCCCATTTCAATATCAGAGGATAACACCCTTCTTGAGGTGGAGATACTTACAGGCAGGACACATCAGATAAGGGCTGCCCTTGCAAGTATCGGTCATCCCCTTGTGGGGGATACAAAGTATGGAGGAAAGAAAGCAAAGGGCTTTAAGGGGCAGGCACTACACGCATACAGCCTCACCTTTACCTTTAAGGAGGGACCCCTTGCATATCTTGATGGCAGAACCTTTATATCAGTACCCACAGGCAGATTGGGTGAAGTATTTAAGAATAAGGGAAATTTATTGACATAATTCCACATAAGCTGAGTTGATTTTACAGGTTTTGTATGTTAATATTAAATTATAGTTGTTACTTGTTATTGTGGCGGAGGTTATATGATCAGAGCGGAGCATATAAGTAAAAAGTATAAAAAAACAGTGCTTAAGGATATTTCCTTTACCGCCGAAAAGGGGGATATAATAGGTATATTGGGCGCAAACGGCAGCGGAAAAACTACACTCCTTACCATTATGGCAGGAGTTCGCAGGGCAGACGGTGGCAGTCTTTATTATGATGACAAGAATGCCTTTGCTGATAAAAGGGTCTTTGGAAGATATACAGGTTATGTTCCACAGGGAAATCCCCTTATTGAGGAACTTAGCGGCAGGGATAATCTTAAGCTCTGGCTTAAGTCACCATTTAAGTTAAAGGAATTTCTTGCAAGGAAGGAAATCCTTCGCCTTGGCATATCCGATTATCTTGATGTACCTGTCAGCAGACTTTCCGGTGGTATGAAAAGGCGGCTTTCAATAGCCGAGGCTCTTTCTTCAAGGCCCCCTGTCCTTATTCTTGATGAGCCGGGTACAGCACTTGACCTGAGGGGAAGGTCGGAAATAGCCCGGTATCTTGCAGGGTATGCCTGGGATGGTGGCACAGTGGTAATGACTACACATATTGAGGCTGAAATAGAGCTTTGTACTAAGCTTTATATATTAAAAAACGGTGTTCTCACTCCGTTGAAAAACGGTTATAGCATGGGTGAGATAGCCGCACTTATTTAATCCAAAGGAGGGTAAATGTTATGGATGATGAAAAAATGAATGATGTGCAGCAGGATCAGGGCTCTGTGGTTTCTACTGCCGGAGAGGGTGCTCCAATACCTACCGATGAGGGAAGCATGAGTGTGTTTACTCCCGAAAGCGATTCTCCGCAGCCTATTCCTCAACAGCCTAAAAAGAGCAAAAAACCAATAGTGATAGGTGCAGTGGTTGTTGTTGCGGCAGTTGCAGCGGGAGCTGCATATCTGAGCTTAAATTCACCTCAGAAGATAGTTGAAAGGGCTGCAGTTAATACAATAACTGCCATTTCACAGCGTGAGAGTGTATTCAAGTATTTTGGCGGTGAGGAGATTGATGCCCTTGTTAAAGAGGGGGCATATAGTATTGATCAAAGTCTTGGTATAATCAATATGCCTGGAAATGAGCAGATTAACGGTGCAGGTATTTCAATTGATTTGCAACAGGATATAAATACAAAGCAGGCAGCTATACAGGCAGCTGTTGACTATAACGGTGTGAGCCTTGATGCACTTCAGGCCTATACAGACGATGAAAATATTATTTTTGGTTCTCCAATGCTGTATGATGGTATATTTCAGGTGTCAACTGACAATATTGCAGGTCAGATAAAAAACTCACCGGTATTTTCAGCCTATGCAGATGGGCTGGAACTTGATGAGGACTTTTCCCTTAGAATCTTTGATAATATTGAGAAAAATCAGGCAGCATCTGAGGAGCTTATGACTGCCTATGTACAGAACTGGAGTGAGCTTTATCAGAGTATGACCTTTGAAAAAGCTGAGTCTAAAGAAGTAGATGGTGTAAGCTGTAAGGGTTATGCTGTTACTATACCATCAGCTGCGGCAGATGTATATATGGACAGCATGGTTGACGATATAATGACCAATGAAGCTGTAAGGGATGAGCTTGAAAAGCAGGCAGAGCTTTATTATATATCAGGAGGCTATTCTTCAGCCCAGGAATATATGGATGAAATTGACAAACAGATGAATACCTTTAAGCAGGATATAGTTGTAGGTGATATAACGGGTACCGTTTACATAAATAAGGGTATAATTGTTGACAGTGATATGAATGTAACATTTACAAATGCCGACTCTCAGATGGATTATAACCTTACCGGCGGCTATAAAGAGGACAACGGACTTGATCTTGCTTTAGATATTACTTATGCCGGTGAGACAGTCAGTCTGGAATATTCCGATAATATTACAAAGGACACCACAGTTAAGGAAAACTATACAATTGCTCTTGTAGCCCAGGACAATAAGGTAAGTGCTTCCCTTGACAGTGATTACGACAGTGCAAGCGGTAATCTTAACGCAACAATCGGTGTTTTTGAAAATGATGCCAATATGGGTAAGGTGGATATAAGCGGCAGCCTTGTTAATTCAGGCAACAGTTTTGACCTTGATCTTACAGATATATCTGTTACAGGTGCTGAGGGACAGTCCATTATTGATCTTAGCTATGACCTTGTTTTTGGACCTCTTGCTGAGGGTGGCATAGTTAAGCCTGAAGGTGAGCCTGTAAAGATACTTGAAATATCCCAGGATGAGTGGAACGACATATATTCTCAAATCCAGAGTGGATTATTCGGTCTTGTTATGCAGTTACAGTAAAAACCGAGGGAGTAGGCTTATGTTTTTTATCAGGCTTACAATTATAAAAATCAAAAGGATGCTGAGGTTTCTGCCGGGTATTTTGGCAGGAGCCTTGGCTCTTTGCGTTATATCGGGAATATTGGCCTTTGGTGCATCTTCACTCTTATATGATGGAGAGAGTGTGGACAAACAGCAGATAGGTGTTGTATATCCTGAGGATGACAGGTATATCCCTATTGTAATTGATATGCTTGAAAATATGGACAGTGTTTCGGCCCTGTCTGATTTTGTAAATATAAGGGATGAGAAAACTGCCCTTGATATGATTGAAAAGGGAGAACTTGATGCAGCTGTAATATTGCCGGGAGGGTTTGTACAGGATGTGTATAACGGAAAGGATGTTGCAGCAAGGGTTATACTTTCAGAATCCGGGAGAGTATACACCGGACTCTTTAAGGGTCTTGCAGACAACGGCATGACTATGCTTTCCTCAGTACAGTCAGGCATACAGGCAGCAGTATATGCAGGCTATTCATCAGATGATATGGATATGACCTTCCTTGGACTGTTTATGCAGAGGGAAAGGCTCTTTGCCCAAAGGAGTGTTTCTGCCGCAGGAAGTCTTGAAACCATTGAGTATTATATCTGTATGGCTGTATCAACGGTATTGCTCCTTACTGGAATTTGTCTTGCAAATGCCATTGGTGGTGAAAATACTTTTTTCAGACAGCTGCTAAAAACCAGGGGTCTTGGCAGGATGGCAATTTTTCTTGCAGATAATATTACCGTATTTGTCTTTTATCTTGGAATATTTGTCCTTGTTATAGGAGGATTTTTTGCAGGAGGAATGGAAATAAGGGTGGATATACCTGCTCTGCTTCTTGCCCTTGTGCTTGTATCTGCCATTGTAACATGGGTATATTCGGTTTTTTCTTCTGTTTCAGGTGCCCTTGTACTACTTGCAGTAACTCTTTTTTCGGCTGCGGCAGGAGGTGCGGTTTTGCCTGCTGCCTTTTTGCCTGAGGAGTTGGCGGCAGTAGGTGGATATTGTCCCGTTTATATTGTTTTCAGCCTTATTTCCAATATATTTTATGATAGTTTTTCCTTTGACAGATTTGCCATTTATGCCGTCCTTATGGCAGTTATATATCTGTCGGCAATAGTTGTCAATATATATAGGGAGGTGAGGGAAAGTTGAAGTGGCTTATTGTATTGTGGATATATATAAAGCGTAGGTTTAAAAGTCCTGCCTTTATAATTTCAGCCCTACTTGTATTCCTTCTTCTGCCATTGTCTTCTGTTTTTACCGAAAGGACTGAAAGCTATAGTGCAGGATTTTATACGGAAGATATAAATCTTGCAGATAAAATAGAAGGCGAAAGGGGCGGAGTAAACCTTGTTTACTATGATGACCAAAATCTCCTTTCAAGGGATGTAGAAAACAGAAGTCTTATTTGTGGCTATATACTACCTGAGGATATTGCCTCAGCTGTTTCCGAAAACAGTGCAAGGTCCGTTATCAGGCTTGTATCCCCCGGCTCTGCCTTGACGGAACTGGCGGATGAAGCACTTTTTGCCGCTGTTGCCCAGGCTTGTACAGACGAAATAATGGAGCTTTATCTGGATGAAAAATCCGTTAGCTATGACAGAGATAAGCTGGAGGAAAGGTATCGGGAGCTTGTATCCTCAGATAACTTTTCCTATATCCGGTATGAATACATGGATGCTGCTACAGGTACACAAAAACAGGAACAGACAACAGACCCACTTCCTTCATTTATAGGTATATATATTATGCTTGGGGCAGTATTAAGCATTAATGTATGGATAGGTGACAGATCAAAGGGGATTCCCTGGGGGGCAATGAATATTGCGGCAGGTGTGCTTATTCTTGTGATTTTTTCGGCACTGCCTGTTTTTGCCGCAGGAAAACTGGATGCTGTGATGATAGCAAGACTTATACTTTATGGCATTCTTCTGACGGGATATTGTACCCTTATAGGTCAGCTTTGCAACAGTACGGCCTTTGTTTGTGGACTTCTGCCTGTACTTATTCTGGGTAGTCTTGGGGTATGTCCCATAGCAGGTGACCTTACACAGCTTATCCCGTCCCTTAAGTATGTTGCTTTGATTTTTGCTCCATATTATTTTACGGCAGAATTTTCTTTCCTTGGAGCAGGAACTGTAATATTTGCGGCTTTATCAATACTGATATATTTTTTAAGGTCAAATCTCTTTGCATATTGAGAATATTATACTTTTTTGTTAAAATGTACTTGTCAGTATCTGCTTTTTTATATCCGGTATGAGGAGGTCTTTCCTTGAAAAAGGTTAATTTGGGGATAAAACCACTTTTAAATACAATTACAATTATTGTAACTGTGCTGATAATTGGTATCAGTTTTGTTGCTTATAACTATAATTCCCTTGTGGGTGATTCCAAAAAATATATGGGAGAGATTGCGGATTTAAGCTCAGGTAACATCAGCCAGAGATTATTGGTAAATCTACGTTCTATGGAGTCATTTGCGGCATATCTGGGGGATAGAGAAATAAATAATGATAAAAACATAATATCAATGTTGATGGATGAAACCAGCCTGAGTGGTGGTACAGCTGTACGGTATTCCTATGCGGATATAAACGGAGATGGTTATACTGTACGCAGAAACGGCGTTGTCAACCGCATTTCTGTAGGAGATACCTCTTATTTTAAGCAGGCGATACGGGGAGGTATATGTATTACCCCTACCATTGCAGACGGAGTGACAGGGGAGCCTGTTAATATCTATGCTATGCCGGTATTCAGCGGAAACAGCATAGTAGGTGCACATATTGCTGTTGCAAGTGCCCAGGAGCTGGAAAGCTCTCTTATTAACGATTATCTTGATGGGTACGGATTTGTGTGTATAGTAAACAGTGAGGGCGAACGTGTAATAGATGGCTCCTACAGTGAGGAGGACTACAACCCATTTGAAGCTATAGATATATACGGACAGAGTATACAGGAAATAAGACAGGCTATAAAAGAAAATACATCAGGCTCATCCCTGATGCTGGAAAACGAAAGCGGTAAAAATTTATGGGTGACCTATCGTCCCATTGGCATTAATGACTGGTATCTTATGCTTGCAGTGCCATATAGTCATGTTATCAGAAATGCTATTGTGCTGCTTTTTATAAGTTTGCTTGTGTTTATGGCTGCCCTTATAGGTACCCTTGCTTTTTCGTGGTATTTAAGTTATCTTAAACGTGAAAACAGCATAGCCCTTTACCGTATTGCCTATATGGATTCCCTTACAGGGCTGTACAACAGGGATGGTTTTATTCTTAACAGCACTCAGGCTCTTAATGATTTATCAGGACGATTCGCGATAGTCTATATTGACCTTAAAAATTTCAGGGCAATAAATGAGCTGTTCGGTTATGATACAGGTAACGAGCTCCTTATCTCCATTGGTAAGGTGATAGATGAAAGCATAAAAGAGGGAGAGGTTGCAGCCAGAGAAGGCGGTGACAAGTTCCTTATGCTTATACAGTACCACAGTGATGATGATATAAGTCAGAGGATGGAGCTCCTTATTAAGGAGATATCAGGCTGTGGCTTTAATGAAAAAAATCATACCCTTTACAGTATTATTCCAAACATAGGTGTATATAAGCTTCCGCGTATTCCAGATACAGAGGAACTGGACAGCTATATGGATCGTGCTGAAATGGCAGTATCCGCTCTTAAGGAAAACAGACAGGATGGTT
>CASFCZ010000063.1 GCA_949293325.1 uncultured Eubacteriales bacterium
ATCCTACTATCTCATGGGGGCACTGCTGGGACGATTCAGACAGGCTGTTGTTGCTACCCCAGGTGGCTGCAACTTCGGTTCACGTCCCATTAACCTTCACTTAAAGGGTTTCAGGGCAATGGGTGCAGAGGTTATAGAGGAAAACGGGGGAGATATTATCCGTCTTAAGGCAGACAAGCTCCATGGTGCCAATATATTTTTGGACACCGCCTCTGTAGGTGCTACAATCAACCTTATGATAGCCGCCTCCACAGCAGAAGGTACCACCGTTATTGAAAATGCAGCTAAGGAGCCACATATTGTAGATACGGCAAACTTCCTTAATATGCTTGGTGCCAATATAAGGGGTGCAGGTACCGATGTAATAAGGATACAAGGGGTTGAGGAGCTTAACAGTGCCGAATATATGATTATACCCGATCAGATAGAGGCTGGCACATATATGATAGCTGCCGCAATATGCGGTGGTGATGTTACAGTACGTAATGTTATACCAAAGCACATGGATTCCCTTTCGGCTAAGCTGGAGGAAATGGGCTGTAAAATAATAGAGGGGGATGACTATATAGAGGTTATCTCCGACGGCAACCTTAAGGCTGTAAATGTAAAGACCATGACATATCCGGGATTTCCTACAGACCTTCAGCCACAGATGTCCGCCCTCCTTGCCAAGGCACATGGTACAAGTACCCTTACTGAAAATGTATGGGAAAATCGTTTCCAGTACGTTAATCAGCTTTGCAGACTTGGCTGTGATATAAGTATAGACGGCAGAGTTGCCACAATTAACGGTGTTGACTGCCTTGTGGGCAACGAGGTAAATGCAACGGATCTTCGTGCAGGTGCTGCCCTTGTAATTGCGGGACTGGCCGCAAAGGGAGAAACCCGCATAGGCAATGTCAAGTATATTGACAGGGGCTATGAAAAGATCGAATATAAGCTTCGTGCCATCGGTGCAGATATTGAGAGAGTAAGGGTATAACAATGAAATTGGAATTTGCAAGTATAGCAAGCGGCAGCAGCGGCAACTGTATATATGTTGCCTCCGGTCACACAAAACTGCTTATTGATGCAGGCCTTAGCGGCAAGCGTATTGAAGCAGGGCTAAGTCAAATGTCTCTGACGGGCTATGACATAGATGCCCTATTGGTAACCCATGAGCACAACGACCATGTTGACGGCGTTGGAATAATGTCCCGCAGGTATGATATACCTGTGTATGCAACAGAGGGTACCTGGGAGAATATGCCCAAAAAGGTGGGCAATATAAAGCCTGCCAATAAAAACGCCCTTTACAGCGGCGAAACAGTGATGATAAATGACCTCATGATAAAGCCCTTCCCCATACCCCATGATGCAGCTCAGCCTGTAGGTTACTGCATAACAGATGGCAGTGCAAAGATAACCGTTGCAACGGATATCGGTCATATTACAGATGAGGTCAGGGAAAGCATAAAGGACAGTAATATTCTGCTTATTGAAAGCAATCATGATGTTAATATGCTTAAAACAGGTCCATACCCATACCCCCTTAAACAAAGAGTACTGGGAGACTTCGGACATTTAAGCAATGAAAACTGCGGTAAAATACTTGGGGATATAATAACCGACACCCTTAAGTATATCTTCCTTGGGCACCTAAGCAATGAAAACAACACTCCTGTGCTTGCCTTTGAAACCGTTAAGGCTAAGCTGGAAAATGAGGGAGTAGTAGTAGGTGGGGATGTAAATATGTATGTAGCCCCACGCTACGGTGTAAATCGAATTATACGAATATAAAAAGCGGTATCACATTAATTGATACCGCTTTTGTTATGTCTGTTATTTACTTTTACCCAGGTAAAGTTCCTTAACCCGTTCATTGGCAAGAAGTTCTTCACCTGTACCCTCAAGTCCGATTGTACCTGTTTCCATAACATAGCCGTAATCAGCTATCTTAAGGGCTGCATTTGCATTCTGTTCAATAAGGAGAATGGTCATCCCCTGCTCCCTGTTGACCTTTTTTATAATTTCAAAAATATCCTTAATAACCAGAGGGGCAAGGCCAAGACTTGGTTCATCCATCATAAGAAGCTTAGGCTTACTCATAAGGGCACGACCTACAGCAAGCATTTGCTGCTCGCCTCCTGAAAGAGTACCGCTGAGCTGTCCCGATCTCTTTTTAAGTATAGGGAACATTTCATGGATAAACTCTATCTCCTGCTTAAGGTTTTGCTTATCCTTACGGAGATATGCACCTATTTTAAGGTTTTCCTCAACTGTCATATCCGCAAACACGTGACGACCCTCGGGAACAAGTGTAATACCCAGCTTGACTATGTCCTGGGTGGACATAGAAGTAAGCTCCTTGCCGTCATAGGTAATACTTCCTTCAGCAGGTGTAACAAGCTTGGTAATAGAACGCAGGGTAGTTGATTTTCCTGCACCGTTTGCACCTACCAGGGTAACTATCTTACCGTCGGGGATAGTCATATTAATGCCGTTAAGTGCAACAATACCGCCGTACTTAACCTTAAGATTTTTAATTTCCAGCACTGATTAATCCCCCTCTCCCAGATAAGCTTTGATAACTACAGGGTTAGACTGAATTTCGGCAGGTACACCCTTTGCAATTGTAATACCGTATTCCAATACATATATTCTGTCGGAAATATCCATAACAAGCTGCATGTGATGCTCAATAAGAAGAATTGTAAGGTTAAACTTATCCCTTATCTCCTTGATAAAGTCTGTCAGATCCTCACTTTCCTTAGGATTCATACCTGCAGCAGGCTCATCCAACAGTAAAATATGGGGCTTGGTAGCAAGGGCACGAGCTATTTCAAGACGCCTTTGCAGACCATATGGCAGACTTGAAGCAATATCATCCTTATACTGCTCAAGTCCCGTTTCCCTTAAGAGGGAAAGGGCAAATTCAATCATTTCCTTTTCTTCCTTTCGTGCATTAGGCAGCTTAAGCACTGAGGAGAAAAGACCTGTCTTTATATTCAGATGAGTTGCAATAAGTACGTTTTCAAGGACGGTAAGATCCTTGAAAAGCCTTATATTCTGAAATGTACGCGCAATACCCAGCTTGGCAATTTCATCCGGGCGCTTACCGTTGATCTTTTTACCGTTAAGGAGTATCTCACCCTCTGTAGGCTCATATACACCTGTAATAAGGTTAAAGGCTGTAGTCTTACCTGCACCGTTAGGGCCGATAATGGCAACAATCTCCCCCTCGTTGACCTCAATATTAAGGAGATTAACGGCTACAAGTCCTCCGAAACGGATAGTAGCGTCTTTAGTTTCCAGTAAAGCCATTATTCAGCCACCTCCTTTTTCTTAAATCTTCTGAAGATCCTTTGGAAAAAGGCAAAAAATCCATCCCAGCTGAACTCTTTATTACCAAAGATACCACGACGCCAGAGAATAATAACAAGCATAAGCATGGCAGAGAATACTACCATTCGCATACCGCCGATGCCCGGATATTCCCAGAATCCAAAGTCGATTGGTTCATCAAGGAAACGAAGCTTTTCAAGGGCAATTCTGACTATAAAGGCACCTACTACAGTACCTGTAACAGAGCCCTGACCGCCTAATACTACCATAAGCAGAATATCATAAGCCACCGTAAACTTAAACTGATCGGGACCTATAGCACCTACAAGGGAGGCAAGCAATCCGCCGCCTACACCTGCAAAGAAACCGCTCAGTACAAAGGCAAGCATTTTGTTTTTAAACAAATTGATACCCATGGCCTGGGCTGCCACCTCATCCTCACGTATGGCAAGCATGGCACGTCCGTAGCTGGTCTTCATAAAGGCAATCATAAATGCCACAATAAGGGCAAGTATACCACATACAACATACATATTCATATAATCGTTAGGGATACGGTTTATACCTGTAGGACCGTTTGTAATGCCCTGCATATTGGTAATACATATCCTTATTATCTCAGAAAAGCCAAGTGTAGCTATAGCAAGGTAGTCACCCTTAAGCCTGAGGACAGGAAAACCTATAACAAAGGCAAAAATAGCTGCAACAAGACCACCTATAATAAGTGCAAGGAAGAATGGTGCATGGAGGTTTGCCATAAAATCGGATATAGGCTCTATCATATAGATAGCCTTTTTATCCTCCGTACTTACGGTAAGGATTGCAACCACATAAGCACCTATTGCCATAAAGCCTGGCTGACCCAGGGAAAAAAGGCCCGTAAAGCCATTTACCATATTCATGGAAAGGGCACAGATAGCATAGGTACAGCAGGTCATAAAGATACGTCTGTTATATGTACCAAAACCGCTGCCCTCCTGACCCCATACAAGGAAGCCTATAAGGGCTGCAAGCATAACAAGGTTAAGGATAGTGTTTCTTTTTTTGTGTTCACTCTTAGTCATACTGCACACCTCCTTAAACCTTTTCGGCAAGTTTTTCGCCGATAATACCGTTAGGTCTGAACAGAAGTATAACTATAAGCAGTACAAAGGAGAATATATCCTTGTATGCAGATATGGATGGGCAGAAAGTAACTGCCATAACCTCAATAAAACCAAGGAGAACACCGCCGATAACTGCACCTTTGACATTACCTATACCACCGATAACTGCTGCAATAAAGCACTTAAGTCCAGGCATAACACCTACAAGAGGGGATATCTGAGGATACTTAAGTCCCCAAAGTATAGCACCCACTGCCGCAATGGCAGAGCCTATGGCAAAGGTAAATGAAATAGTAGCATTTACATTTATACCCATAAGCTTTGCAGTTTCCAGATCCTTGGATACTGCCCTCATAGCCATACCACTCTTTGTCTTGTTAATAAGAAGAAGCAAAATAACCATAAGGATTATAGTTACAACAGGTACGATGATGGCAAGTCTTTGAATTCTTACCGGACCGATCTGAAGCATATCAACAAAAAACGGTATCTGAGGAAAGGTCTTTGGTCTTCCTGTAAAGAGTACCGTTGCAAGGTTTTCCAACAGGTATGAGGCACCGATTGCAGAAATAAGCATTGAAAGCTTAGGTGCGTTCTGACGTCTGAGGGGGGCATATGCTGACTTTTCCAGCAAAACGCCCAATGCCGCTGTGGCTATAATAACAACCACAAAACTCAATACCCACATTCTGAAGTCATCTGCAACGGTAAAAAACGCTATGTACATAGCCATCATAAATATATCGCAATGAGCAAAGTTGATGAGCCTCAATATACCGTATACCATGGTATAGCCCACCGCCACAAGAGCAAAGAGGCTGCCCAGCAGCAGACCGTTGCAAAGCTGCTGTGCCAGTACATCGCCTGTAGGCAATATAAACCAACTCATTATTATCACCCTTTCAAATAGTCTGAAAAATACAGATGTATGTATTTCAAAGCAGGCTGCCGTCAGCTTTGAGATACAGGCATTTGTGAAACGGCACAAAGGGGGAATGTAATTAACATTCCCCTGTAGCCGTCATTAGCCTTAATAATTCATCTTAAAAATTACTCAGCAACGCTTGCCTTATCCTTAAGTACAAACTTGCCGTCCTTTACTTCCTTGATTACAGCTTCCTTTGTAGGATCACCGTTTTCATCAAACTGAACACGACCTGTTACACCTGTAAAATCAATTGCAGCAAGAGCATCCCTGATAGCAACAGGATCAGTTGAATTAGCTGCCTCAATGGCATCACAAGCTATATTGTAACCATCATATCCAAGGGCTGTTTCGCTGGCAGGATCTTTACCTTCGTTGTTATCCCTATAGTTCTGAACAAATTCCTTTGTAAGTGGAGTAAGGTCAGCCTCAGGATCAAAGAGAGCTGAGAACTCTACACCCTCTGCCTCTGCAGCACCACATACGTCGATGAACTCCTGAACCTCGTATGTATCACCACCAAGCATAGTAGCCTCTATACCTGCCTGTCTTGCCTGCTTAATAAACATAGCTGCCTCAGTAAAGTTACCCGGTACAAAGAATACATCAGGATTGTTTGCGTTAAGACTTGTGATCTGAGCGTTGAAGTCCTGGTCACCTGTCTGATAAGCTGCCTCATATACTGTACCGCCAAGTGCCTCAAAGGACTCCTTGAAGTACTGTGCAAGACCTACGGAATAGTCGTTACCCTGCTCTGTTGTAACAGCTGCTGTCCTTGCACCAAGGGTGTTATAAGCATAGTTAGCCATTACCTGACCCTGATAAGGATCTGTGAAACAAATTCTGAAATAGTTATCGTTACCTGCTGTTACAGCGGGATTTGTACAGCTAAGACCGATAGCTGCCACATCACCGTTTTTAACAACATCATATGCACCAAGGGATGGTGTGGAAGAATATGATCCAAGGATAATAGCTACCTTATCCTCCTCAATAAGTTTGGTAACTGCATTTGCTGCCTCTACCTTATCTGATTTGTTATCAGCCTGTACAAGCTCAACATTGTACTCCTCACCGTTAATGGTAACGGTAGGTCTTTCTGAATGAGCAAGCTCAATACCCTCAATCTGTATAGCACCACCTGCGGCCATACTACCTGTGATAGGCTCAAATACACCAATCTTAATTGTATTGGCTGACTCTGCTGAGTCCTCACCGGAGCTGCTGCCACAGCCTGTAAGCATGGCAGAAAATGCCATTACCCCTGTTAAGGTCAAAGCCATTAATTTACTTTTCATTAAGAAACCCCTCCTTAAAAATCATTGAAAGAATAAAGGCGTTAAGATATTCATTTAATCCTAACGCCTTAGTCTTTTACATTATATTGCATATTTTAGTGAATGTCAAACTATTTTTAAGTTTTTATTAAAAAAAGTGTAATTTTTTTTGAATAAGTCATAATCAACACATTTTTTACATTACTAAAACAAATCAGCCTCAGAATATCAAAGCTTAGGAATAAGATCGTAGTAATCCTGAACAGAAGCGTCATCAAGACATGCCTGAATAATCTTATGACCAAGAGGATCAATATCAGATGTATCAAACTGTACAAGCTGTTCCTTAAAGAAGTCTGTAAGGATCTTAGCACCTGCATCATAGCCCTCATTACCTACTCTGCTCTGCTCATTTACCTGTAAAAGTCCCTTAGGTACTTCGTTACCGTCGATCTTCATTGACTTAAGAGCATAACCAAGGATAGGACATCTTGACTCATCAAGCATTTCGCGTCTGAACTTAGCGCCGCCTCTTCTTGAAAGATACTCTCTTGTTGCCCACTGACCGGCAAAACCTACCTTATAACAACCGATGTACTGGTTAGGTATAAGTATATATCTTGTGGAAGGTGTACTTAAGATCTGGTTAAGAAGGAGGTTAGCCTGGTCAACCTTCTTGCCTGTAGCAAATGGCCAGTAGGAACCAACACCTTCGCTCTTAAGTGCATTACCTGAGTTATCAATAATAGATGGATTAGCGAATCCACGTGGTGCAACCAGTCTCCAAAGCCATGCAAGTGCAGGTGGAAGCACATGGAAAAGACCTATAATACCGTAGTTAGGGTTTTCCTTTGTTGTAGGTGGAGTACGAACACCAAAGCTTCTTACATCTACCTCAACAGCACCGCTTACAATATTGTTCTTAAGTCTTCTGGACATAATAAGTCTTGGATTAGGGCATGGTACACCCGGTTCATCCTCGATATGTTCCCAAATAAGACAGGTTGAATCAGGTACAGCCTGCATATTAAGGAATATAAGTGGCTGCTTTGGATGAATTGTAGCTGCCTCTGTTTCAGGTTCTGTACCGTAATGTTCGATATGGTTTACTCTCAGGAACCATCCGTTTTCAGCATCGGCAACAACAAGCTTCTTGCTGTCGTTCTGTAAGCTTGGATGAGCAAGAGCCATATCATCTGTTACAGGATGAAGCTCTGAAGTATCTGTAATATTTACCAGGGTCTTCTCACCTGTAATGGTATTTGTTGCAAGGAGAAGACGTCCGTCAGGCTCTCTGTGGAATGGCTCAGTCATCTCGGACTTACCACCGCCTGATGCACCCTCGTGCATAATAGTAAGCTCCAGCTCGTATGGAGTAATAATCTTAACTGTAGAAGCATGGAGAGTTACCCACTTTTCCTGCTCACCAATGTTAAGAAGGATACTGTAAACGCCCTTCTTTGCTGATGGACCTGGATAAAGGTTGTAGCTGAATACCTCCTGCATGTCGTACATACGGTTGTGTACAACTACCTGCTTACCCTCGAAATGAGTGTGACGGAAAGGTGGAGCAACATAAATGATACCCTTTGGCTTAAAGAAGTTAGGCACCTTTTCAGCAGGTATAAAGCACTGCATATCAGCAAGCATGGCTGCAAAGCAGGCTGCATTTGTAGGAACGACAGCTATACATGGGTAGCCAAGCTTAAGATCCTCATTACCGGCATAGAAAGGAAGTACAATAACTGATTCTCTTTCCTTAAGCCATTCAAAGGTCTCCTCACGTACACTATCAAATGGCATACCGAATCTTTCCTCATAGGTTGGCTTATCTGTAGGAAGGTGGTCGGCAATTACCATTGAGTTAGGGTCACGACGACGCATTGCCTTGTCATCAAAGTTAATAACCATACCATTCTTACAGCTTGTAACATAAGCCTCACGAACAGTCTTGCCATTTACATCAAAGTTTACATCAAAGGTCTTATTACCCTTGCCACCAAATGAAAGATCAAAGAGATGCTCTCTGCTTTCCGGTACAATAACCTCAGGTACCGCATTAAGAATATCGGTTACACACTGGGGCAGAACCATCTTACTTACAATAGGGTTCTTCATAAATTTGCCTCCTTAAAAGAATGTCTGTATATATTAAATCAATATATGTCAAAGTGCAGCTTACAGGGTCAGATAATTCATATTTCAATACAGGACCATTTTACGGCACTTTATCATAAGCATTTAGCTATATCAACTATAATATTATCACTAATCTATGTAAAAAGCAAGAAAAACTCTCCCAAAATTCGCGATTTATTAATTAGCACAATAAAACCCTCCTAATCAATGGTAATATTGTAAACTTTACCATAGATTCAGGAGGGCATCTGTAAAAAACGTCAAAAAAGTTTAATTGTCTGACAATTGCATAAAAAATTGGAAGTGCTATCAAAGTATAGCTTATTTTGCATTGTCAAAATAGTACTGTGCAAGCTCTGTCATGTCCTCAAGGGTAAGTCCCATAAAGTCGGCATAAATCTCATAACGGCAGCCGTTTTCATACCAGTCAAGGGTCTGTATTTCAGATGCCTCTCTCATAAGATCACTTTCTGCCAGCACAGCGGTACCTTCTTCCACCATTTTCATTATAACTTCTCCGGGATCATCTCCTGGAGGCATTTTATAGAGCATACGGTCAGCAAAAACCGCTTCACGTCCTGCAATCTCCACGGTCTGTGCAACGGACTGGGCAGGCAGGGAGGCATTATAGTCCTCCTCACTCATCTTATCTATCTTAAGGATAAGCCTCTGGCCGTTGGCTGCAAGATGCTGCTGATAATAATATTCTACACCGGTATCTGTGGTAAATACGTATCTGAGCACGTACATATCCGTAAGTCTGTCTACCTGTGCAGGTTCAAAGCCAAGAAGCTGTGCATACTCAGCTTTGTCAGGGAGGGCTATTGCCTCAACATCCGCTGCTGTTGCTTCCGTTGCCAGTTCAACTGCATTGGTTGTCTGCTGTGTATCAAGGGTTGTACTGTCCTTGGAATCATCGCCACCTGAAAGGGATATGATAATTATCGCCAGACAGAGTATAAGTGCAACTCCACCCAGGATATATATTTCCTTAGGTAATTTTTTCATAATATCGGCTCACTTTCTATTAATTATTAAAACTCACCCTAACATTTTAACACAAAAACAACAAAGGCACAATATTTTATTTGTTCTTTTTGTTGAAAAATACACAAAAAGAAGCTGTGCTTACACACAGCTCCCATAAATAAAAGCCTTTAATTAAACAAGCTCAATAATAACGGTTTCAGCACCGTCACCACGTCTTGCGCCACACTTGATCATACGAGTGTAACCACCGTTACGACCTGCGTACTTAGGTGCAATCTCATCAAACATCATCTTTGCCATATCCACCTTAACGGTGTTGCTTCTTACCTTTCTGCCATCAGCAGGTACAGCAACTACAGGATAAAGCACGCTGAGCATCTTTCTTCTTGCGTTAAGTCTGCTTGGGTTATCCTTCTTGATTGTCTTGGTAACCTCATCAAAAACAGTAACTCTCTTACCGTTTTCATCCTTCTTAACTCTCTTACCGCTTTCGTCCTTCTTAGGAACCTTAGCAGTAACCTCAACCTCTGTAAAGTTATCCTTTTCCTTAACTGCAAGTGTGATAAGCTTTTCAGCAAGAGATCTGATTTCCTTAGCCTTAGCTTCGGTAGTTGTAATCTTGCCGTGATATAACAAATTAGTCACCTGGTTGCGAAGTAAAGCCTTACGCTGACTTGATGTACGACCAAGCTTTCTGTATCCGCTCATTACTAGTCCTCCTTAATTATTCTTCACTGGGGCTTAAGCTTAAACCAAGCTCAGCCATCTTATTAAGTACTTCCTCAAGGGACTTACGTCCTAAGTTACGTACCTTCATCATATCGTCTTCAGTCTTGTTGGCAAGATCCTCAACGGTATTGATACCTGCTCTCTTAAGACAGTTATAGCTTCTTACGGAAAGGTCAAGCTCCTCAATGGAAAGCTCAAGTACCTTTTCCTTAGTGCCAACTTCCTTTTCAACAAGTATCTCGGCATTCTTTGCGCTGTCAGAAAGATCAACGAAAAGATTAAGATGTTCTGTAAGTATCTTAGCGCCGAGGCTGACAGCATCATCTGGAGTGATGGTACCGTTAGTCCATACCTCGAAGGTAAGCTTGTCATAGTCTGTTATCTGACCTACACGTGTATCCTCTACCTTAAAGTTTACCCTTGTAACAGGTGTATAAAGGGAGTCAACCGGCAGCATTCTGAGAGGCTGATCAGGTCTCTTGTTCTTTGAAGCCTCTACGTAGCCACGTCCCTTGGTAATAGTAATCTCCATAAAGAGCTTACTGTCAGGACCACCGCTAAGGGTAGCGATATGCTGGTCAGGATTTAAAATTTCTATATCTGAATCCACCTTGATATCTGAAGCCTTTACCTCACCCTCGCCTGTAAAGTCGATATAAGCGAGCTTAGGCTCACGGCTTTCGGTATTGCTCTTGATAGCAAGGCTCTTGAGATTTAAGATAATCTCTGTTACATCTTCTTTAACGCCGGGGATAGTGCTGAACTCGTGTACTACACCGTCAATCTTGACATTGCTTACTGCTGCACCTGGCAGGGATGAAAGCAAAATTCTCCTTAAGGAGTTACCCAAGGTAGTACCATAGCCTCTCTCAAGGGGCTCAACAACGAAACAGCCATATCTACCATCGTTTTCAGTAATCTCTATACGAGGTTTCTCAAATTCAAACACTCATTCCAACCTCCCTTGGCTCGGTTATCCAAAATAAACGTTTACGATACATATTTAAGGGAGTTATCCCCCGACTGTATCCCCGAAGGTGTACAGTCATCTCAATTATAAGTGTATTACTTAGAATACAACTCGACAATGAGTGTTTCGTTTACAGGCAGGTCAAGTTGCTCTCTCTTTGGAAGAGCATTTACTGTACCCTTAAGAGCCTCCTGATCGGCAGTAAGCCACTCAGGTACGATTCTTGAACCTGTTACATCGAGAACATCCTTGAATCTCTGAAGATCCTTCTTGCTCTCCTTAACCTCAATAACATCTCCTACCTTAACCTGAAGTGAAGGGATGTTTACCTTCTTACCGTTTAATGTAATAAGGTTATGACGAACGATCTGTCTTGCTTCCTTCCTTGTACGACCAAGACCAAGTCTGTATACTACATTATCAAGTCTGAGCTCAAGAAGCTGAAGAAGGTTTTCACCTGTGATACCGTTCATTCTGTCAGCCTTATTGTAGTAGTTTCTGAACTGCTTTTCAAGTACACCGTAAATGAACTTAACCTTCTGCTTTTCCTTTAACTGTGTACCATACTCGCTTAACTTACGCATATTTCTCTTACGCTTGCTTGCCTTCTTGGATGAACCGAGAACAGCAGGCTCGATGCCTAAATATCTGCATCTTTTAAGGATAGGACCCATATCTCTAGCCATTAATTAATAGCACCTCCGTATTATAATCAAAAAATATCAGATAAACAAATTAAAATTAAACTCTTCTTCTCTTAGGTGGTCTACAACCGTTATGTGGAACAGGAGTAACATCCTTGATCATAGTTACGTCAAGACCTGCTGCCTGAAGAGCTCTGATAGCAGCCTCACGTCCGCTACCTGGACCCTTTACAAATACTTCAACAGTCTTAAGGCCGTAGTCCTTAGCAGCACCTGCTGCCTTCTCAGCTGCCATCTGTGCAGCGTATGGAGTAGACTTTCTGGAGCCTCTGAAGCCCAGCTCGCCTGCACTTGCCCATGAAAGAGCGTTGCCGGCACCGTCTGTAATAGTTACTATTGTATTGTTAAATGTTGACTGAATATGAGCCTGTCCGCGTTCAACGACTTTTCTGTCACGACGTCTACGGCCGGCAGCTTTCTTCACTGTCTTCTTAGCCATTTAATTGAACCTCCTTAATCTATATCAAACGATCAAAGCGCATTTTCGCTTATAAAAAATTAATCATGCCTGTAGGCAATATTTAAAGAAAAAAATTACTTCTTCTTGTTAGCTACAGTTCTTCTTGGACCCTTTCTGGTCCTTGCGTTAGTCTTAGTCTTCTGACCTCTTACAGGAAGACCCTTCCTGTGACGGATTCCTCTGTAGCAGCCAATTTCAACAAGACGCTTGATATTAAGAGCGATTTCTCTTCTGAGATCACCCTCTACAGTCTGAGTTCTGTCAATTACGTCACGGATCTTAGCAACCTCATCATCAGTCAGATCCCTTACTCTTGTATCAGGATTAACCCCTGCCTCTGCAAGAATCCTGTTAGAGCTTGCACGGCCAATACCATATACATAAGTAAGACCGATTTCTACACGTTTTTCTCTAGGTAAGTCTACACCCGCAATACGAGCCATATACTTATTGCACCTCCTGCAAAATTTAAAATTGATAGTTGTAATTTTTGCAGTCAAAATAAGCCGGAAATGAGCAGAGCGGGACAGCCGCAAGCAATACCTATAGTATTGCTATATTCCCGGATCTGCCGTCAATAAGGCCTGCGGGGGCATATAACCCCTTAAAACCATGATAATGCTTGTTATTTTGACTAGCAACCCTTAAAGTATAACAAAAGCCGATTAAAAAATCAACCCTGTCTTTGCTTATGCTTAGGATTTTCGCAAATAATTCTTACAGAGCCTTTTCTTTTGATAACTCTGCACTTCTCACAAATAGGCTTAACTGATGGTCTAACCTTCATTTTAAATTACTCCTTTCATTTGTCTCTCCAGGTAATCCTGCCCTTTGTAAGGTCATATGGTGACATTTCCACCTTTACCTTATCTCCGGGGATGATCCTGATAAAGTTCATACGCAGTTTACCTGAAATATGAGCCAGAATCCTGTGGCCATTTTCGAGTTCCACCTGGAACATTGCGTTAGGAAGCTTTTCAATAATAGTGCCTTCCATTTCGATAACATTGTCTTTAGCCAATGCAATACCTCCTTAAATACATCGGAAACTTAGTGCCTGTAGGGTTTCAATGCTTTACGCAAGTCTGCGTCCTCAAGATACATATCCTTATCAAGTTTTTCCTTAATGTCAGATATAACATCATAGCTTAACTGAACGTGTATCTTTTTCTTTTTCTTGGGTTTATCAAGCCTTCTAAGCTTGCCGTCCGCAAGATAGACGTAATCTTCCTCCACACGGACAACTATAAAGGGCATTGCCTTGTCACGTCCGCTTTTGGAATAAACAACCTGACCTGTACTGTACAATCTGTTCACCTCAAATAACCAGTGTTAGAAGCTCAGGCTCTCCTTCGGTAATAAGTACCGTATTTTCATAGTGGGCAGAGGGCGAACCGTCCTTGGTTACGGCAGTCCAGCCATCTGAAAGCACGCGCACCCTATGAGTACCTATAGCCGTCATGGGCTCAACGGCAAGAACCATCCCGGGCTTAAGCACAGGACCACGTCTGCCATTGCGGTAGTTAGGTATTGCAGGATCTTCATGAAGTTCCCTGCCTATGCCGTGACCAACATAGTCGCGAATAACTTTGAAGCCGTTTTGCTCCACTGTATCCTGTACGGCTGCGGAAATTTCACATAGATTATTCCCTGCTTTTGCATACTTAATACCTGCAAAGAAGCTTTCCTCTGTTACAGCAATAAGCCTTTGCTTTTCAGGCAATACCTTGCCCACTGCAAAGGTACGGGCAGCATCCCCATGGAAGGAGTCTATATAAGCCCCCACATCTATAGAGATGATATCGCCCTCCTTGAGCACCCTGTTACGGGACGGGATGCCATGTACAACCTCATCATTAACCGATGTACAAATAGAAGCGGGGTAACCGCTGTACCCCTTAAAGGATGGCAACGCTCCACATTCCATTATATACGATTCAGCAATTTTGTCAAGCTCAAATGTTGTAATTCCCGGAACAATTTTTTCTTTTAGCAGATTTAAGGTCCTGCCGGTTATTTCTCCGGCAAGCCTCATCTTTTCAATCTGCTTTTCTCTTTTGATTTTTATTGCCATTTTCAGCCCTCAAGGACTCTGCACACTTCGGCGAATATCTCGTTTATGTCACCCACACCGTTTACTGTTGCAAGGATACCCTTACCCTTGTAGTACTCAATAAGGGGAGCTGTGGTTTCATGATACACCTTAAGGCGGTTAAGTACTGTTTCCTCATTATCGTCCTTACGCTGAACAAGCTTTGTACCGCAGTCATCACAGATACCCTCTACCTTTGGAGGATTATACTTGATGTGGTACATTTCCTTACAGTTAGGACAGCTTCTTCTGCCTGACATACGGTCAACGATAACGCTGTCATCTACATCAATGCAGATTACCTTATCAAGGGGACCTGTAATAGCCTCAAGGCCCTCTGCCTGTGCAAGGTTACGTGGATAACCGTCAAGGATGTAGCCGTTTTTGCAATCATCATCCTTGATTCTTTCAGCAAGCATGGAGGAAACTATTTCATCTGATACAAGTCCGCCTTCTTCCATAATCTTGCTTACCTTTTTGCCAAGCTCTGTACCCCTTGCAATCTGATCTCTTAAGAGGTCACCTGTTGAGATATGAGCAATGCCGTAATGCTTTGAAAGCTTTTCAGCCTGTGTACCCTTACCTGCACCGGGACAACCTAACAAAACAAGCTTCATAAATATTACTTCCTTGTAAATATATTTAGGTTATTAAAGGGAAAAACCTATAAACCCAACTCAGTCAAAGGAATGAGTTTCTTCATTAATAAATGTGATGTAAAAAGAATAGACCGGGGAACGCTGTGCGCCTCCCGATCTATATTATGTCTAAAGTAATTTCGACCGATTAATTATCAGTCAAGAAATCCCTTGTAATGACGCATTACCATCTGAGATTCCATCTTCTTGAATATATCAAGAGCAACACCTGTTACGATGAGAAGTGTAGTACCGCCAAAGCCGATATTTACACCAAATACCATACTGAAGATAGATGGTATAAGTGCAATAACAGCGTAGGTACAAGCACCAATCATTGACATTCTGTCAACAACTGTCTGGATAAAGTCAGAGGTTGGCTTACCTGGTCTGATACCTGGGATGAAACCGCCGCTCTTCTTGATATTCTCTGCAACCTCGATAGGGTTGAATGAGAAGGATGTATAGAAGAAGGTGAAGCAGAAAATAAGTATAACATAAAGTGCTGCACCTATAGGGCTGCTAGTTACATCAAGCCATGCAACAATCTTACCCAGAAGCTCAGGCTGCCATAACTGATAAATGGTCTGAGGGAACTGAAGCAGAGAAATAGCAAAGATAATTGCCATAACGCCTGCAATGTTTACCTTAATAGGAATGAAGGAGGACTGACCGCCCATCATTCTTCTGCCAACCATTTTTTTGGAGTACTGAACAGGAATTCTTCTTTCACCGTCCTGTACAATAATAACAAATATCATATCAGCTAAGAGGATAAGAAGCACAATTGCAATCTTAACCCAGCCCATGATACCTGCACCTGAACCGGTAACATAAAGGTTAGTAATACCGTTTGGCAGACCGGAAAGAATGTTTGCTGCAATGATAAACGAAGAACCGTTGCCAATGCCCTTTTCGTTAAGCTGCTCACCAAGCCACATAACAAAAACGGTACCTGTAATCATAGATAAAAGAGCTACACCATAAACAAAAAGGTTAGGGGAGGTGAAAGCACCTCTGATGGTGAACACCTGTCCGCAGCCCTGAAGGAGAGCAAGAGCAACAGTACAAACTCTGGTGTACTGTGCTATTCTCTTACGTCCTTCCTCGCCCTCTTTGTTAATCTGCTCCAATCTTGGAATAGCAACCGTTAAAAGCTGCATAATGATCGAAGCATTGATGTATGGTCCGATACCCATGGCAAAAATAGTACCGTAGTTACCGCCTGTAATAAGGCTGTAAAGGGTGCTGCCGCTTGCAGCATCAAGCTGCGCAAGGTCAACGCCCGGTACGGGAAGGTGGGTACCGATTCTTACAATCAACAGGATCAAAAGCATGTACAACAATCTGGTTCTGATTTCTTTAATCTTCCATGCATTTCTCAGTGTAGTAAGCATCAAATCACCTCAGCTTTTCCGCCTGCGGCCTCAATCTTCTCCTTAGCAGAAGCACTGAAATAATTAACCTTTACAGTAAGCTTCTTTGTAATTTCGCCGTTGCCTAAGATCTTAACACCATCTTTTACGTGGCTTACAAGGCCCTTAGCCTTAAGAGCATCTATATCAACTACGGCGCCGTCCTCAAATACACTGTTTAAGAGAGATAAGTTAATAGCAACTATATCCTTTGTGTTAATGCACTTGAAGCCTCTCTTAGGTATTCTTCTGTATAAAGGCATCTGACCACCTTCAAAGCCAGGTCTTACACCGCCGCCTGAACGAGCGTTCTGACCCTTGTGACCCTTACCTGCGGTCTTGCCGTTACCGGAGCCGTGACCTCTGCCTCTTCTGAAGCCGTTAGTTACGGAACCCTCGGCAGGTTTTAATTCGTGTAAATACATTGCCGTTACACCTCCTATTATTATATTTCCTCAACCTTCACTAAGTGGTTTACCTGCTTAATCATACCTCTGATTGCAGGTGTATCCTGCTGCTCAACGCTTGTGTTTGGCTTATGAAGACCAAGAGCAGCAACAGTCTTTTTATGCTTAGGGATTGCACCTATTGTAGATTTAACTAAAGTAATCTTTAACATCTCAATATCCCCCTTAACCTAAAATTTCTTCGATAGTCTTACCACGAAGTCTTGCAACCTTCTCTGGAGAAGTAACGGAGCTGAGACCCTCGATAGTAGCGTTTACAACGTTCCTCTTATTGTTGGAACCGATGGACTTAGTCCTGATGTTCTTGATACCGGCAAGCTCAAGTACGGCACGTGCAGGACCACCTGCGATGATACCGGTACCTTCTGGAGCTGGCTTAAGAAGTACGTTTGCACTACCAAACTTACCGAGCACCTCATGGTAAATACTGTTGTTTTCGTTTCTCTCAACATAGATAAGGTTCTTTATAGCATCATCCTTGCCCTTGCGGATAGCGTCAGGGATTTCAGTTGCCTTACCAAGACCTACACCTACATGACCGTTGTAGTCGCCTACAACAACAAGTGCAGCAAAACGGAAGGTACGACCGCCCTTAACAACCTTTGTTACTCTCTTGATTGTAACAACCTTATCCTGCAAATCAAGTGTGCTTGCATCAATAATTTTTCTCACGACATTCCCTCCTGATTAGAACTGCAGACCGGCTTCTCTCGCTGCATCAGCAAGAGCCTGAATCTTGCCATGGTATACATAGCCGCCACGGTCAAATACAACTGTAGTAATGCCCTTTTCAAGAGCCTTCTTAGCAACAGTCTCGCCTACAATCTTAGCAGCCTCAACATCGTTTGTATGCTCAAGCTTAGACTTAACGTCAGCCTCCATAGTGGAAGCGGAGCAGATTGTATTGCCTACTGTGTCATCTATAATCTGTGCATAAATATGCATGTTTGATCTGAATACCGCCAATCTTGGTCTTTCAGCTGTGCCGGAGATGTGATTACGAAGTCTGTAATGACGCTTAGCTCTTGCAGCAGCTCTCGATGGCTTAGTTATCATAGAGTTTCACTCCTTTATCTTATTTCTTACCTGTCTTACCAACCTTACGTCTGATAGTTTCAGTATCATACTTGATACCCTTGCCCTTGTATGGCTCAGGTGGTCTCTTAGTCCTGATCTCAGCAGCAAACTGACCTACCTTTTCCTTGTCGATACCTGCAACGGTAATCTTGTTACCGTCAACAGTAGTTGTAATACCCTCTGGGTCAACCATCTCAACAGGATGTGAGTAGCCAAGTGTAAGAGTAAGCTTGTTGCCTGACTTAGCTGCCCTGTAACCAACACCGTTTATCTCAAGTACCTTGCTGTAGCCGTTAGTAACACCCTCTACCATGTTGAAGATAAGTGTTCTTGTAAGGCCATGAAGGGACTTATTTCTCTTTAAGTCGTTAGGACGGGTTACGATAACCTCTGAACCCTCAACCTTAACGTCCATTTCCTCTACGAGCTTACGTGTAAGAGTACCCTTAGGTCCCTTTACAGTAATCACATTGCCATCCTCAACCTTAACCTCAACGCCGGCAGGAATGGCAACAGGTAACTTTCCTATACGTGACATTTACCTTTACCTCCTTATTACCAAACGAAAGCAATAATCTCGCCGCCAACGCCGAGCTTTCTGGCTTCCTTGTCTGTGATAATGCCCTTGTTGGTAGATACGATAGCTGTACCTAAACCGCCAAGAACCCTAGGCATCTCCTCTTTATTAGCATAAACCCTAAGACCTGGCTTAGAAATTCTCTTAATGCCGGAGATTACCTTTTCATTTTTATCCTTACCATATTTAAGAGTGATGCGCATAGTCTTCTTTACGCCATCCTCGATTATCTCAAAGCCCTGTATATATCCCTCGTTAACCAAGATGTTTGCAATAGCCTCTTTCATCTTGCTTGAAGGTACGTCTACAGTATTGTGCTTAGCAGTGTTTGCATTTCTGATTCTTGTAAGCATATCTGCGATTGGATCGCTCATTGACATTTTTAATTTACCTCCTTTCGGCTATTACCAACTTGCCTTCTTAACGCCGGGAATTTGACCTTTATAAGCTAACTCACGGAAACAAATACGACAAATACCGAATTTTCTTAAATAAGCATGGGGTCTGCCGCAGATTCTGCAACGAGTATAGCTCTGTGTTGAAAACTTAGGCTTTCTACCCTGCTTAACCTTCATTGATGTCTTAGCCATTTTCTGTCCTCCCTTTATTACTTCTTAAATGGCATACCGAATAATCTAAGTAATTCTCTAGCCTCTTCATCAGTCTTTGCGGTAGTTACGAATACGATATCCATACCCCTGATCTTATCAATCTTATCATACTGAATTTCAGGGAACATAAGCTGCTCCTTAACGCCCAGAGTATAGTTACCTCTGCCGTCGAAGGACTCTGCACTTACACCACGGAAGTCACGTACACGAGGGAGTGCTAAGTTAATAAGTCTGTTAGCAAAGCTGTACATCTTCTCGCCTCTTAAAGTTACCTTGCAGCCAATTGGCATACCTGCACGGAGCTTGAAGTTCGCGATTGACTTCTTTGCCTTTGTAACGATAGGCTTCTGACCTGCTATGATAGTCATATCACTAACAGCGCCCTCTAAAGCCTTTGAATTTTCCTTAGCTTCGCCAAGACCCATATTAATAACGATCTTTTCGATCTTAGGTACTTCCATTATATTTTTATATGAGAACTTGCTTACCATTGCTGGTATGATCTCCTTCTCATAATACTCTCTTAAAGCATTCACAGTTCAGTTTGCCTCCTTTCGGGAATTAATCAATAGTCTCGCCTGTGGACTTAACCACTCTGTGCTTAACCTTTTTGTCCTTACCGTTCTCACTTACAACCTCTACCTTGTAGCCAAGTCTGGCTGGCTTACCGTTGTAAAGGTACATTACGTTGGAGGCGTCAAGAGGCGCTTCCTTAGTGATGATACCGCCCTGACCGCTCATTGCGCTAGGCTTAACATGCTTAGAAATCATATTGCAGCCCTCTACAACTACCTTGTTGTTCTTAGCGTCAGCAACAAGTACCTTACCGGACTTACCCTTATCCTTGCCTGCAATAATCTGAACCTTATCGCCCTTTTTAATCTTCACAGGTTTTACCTCCTTATAATACCTCCGGTGCAAGAGATAAGATCTTCATGTACTGCTTCTCTCTGAGCTCTCTTGCAACGGGTCCGAATATACGTGTACCTCTTGGGTTTTTGTCATCTCTGATGATAACTGCTGCGTTCTCGTCAAACTTGATGTATGAACCGTCAGGTCTTGAAGCACCCTTCTTAGTTCTAACAACTACAGCCTTAACAACCTCACCCTTTTTAACAACGCCGCCGGGTGTTGCGTCTTTAACCGCAGCAACAATAACATCGCCTATATTAGCATATCTTCTGGTTGAACCGCCGAGTACTCTTATGCAAAGGAGCTCCTTAGCACCTGAGTTGTCAGCAACAACCAGCCTGCTTTCCTGCTGAATCATTATCAATTTCCTCCTGTTCTTAGGAATTACTTAACCTTTTCAACTATAGATACAAGTCTCCATCTCTTATCCTTTGACAAAGGTCTTGTTTCCATAACTTTTACACGGTCACCGATCTGGCACTCATTGTTCTCATCGTGAGCCTTAAGCTTGTAGGTAGTCTTAACGATCTTCTTGTACAATGGGTGTCTTACATTATTCTCAACAGCAACTACGATAGTCTTATCCATCTTATTGCTGACTACCTTACCAATTCTGGTCTTGCGAAGATTTCTTTCCACCAAGGTTTCCTCCTTCCGTTATGTCATCAAATACCCTTGTTCTTCTGAGTAATAACAGTCTGGATACGAGCTATGTTCTTACGAACCTCTGTGATCCTTGCTGTGTTGCTCAGCTGGTTAGTAGCATTCTGAAATCTTAAATTAAACAGTTCCTTCTTAGCATCAACAAGAGCAGCGTTAAGCTCCTCAGCTGTCTTAGCCTTAAGTTCCTCAACATAGTTTTTACTCTTCATTACTCATTACCCTCCATTTCGAGGTCAGCGCGAGAAACAATCTTACACTTAATAGGTAATTTGTGAACAGCAAGACGAAGTGCCTCTCTTGCTACCTCCTCGCTTACACCGGCAATCTCAAACATAACGCGTCCGGGCTTTACAACTGCAACCCAACGCTCAGGAGTACCCTTACCACTACCCATACGAGTACCGGCAGGCTTCTCGGTAACGGGCTTATCTGGGAAAATCTTAATCCAAACCTTACCGCCACGCTTGATATATCTTGTCATAGCAATTCTGGCTGCCTCAATCTGGTTAGAGGTAATCCAGCTTGGCTCCATAGCAACTATACCGAAATCACCGTAAGTGATCTTGTTGCCTCTCATAGCCTTACCGGTCATTCTGCCTCTGAACTGCTTACGTCTTTTAACTCTCTTAGGCATTAACATTACTTAGCACCGCCTTCCGTAGTAGTCTTCTTAGCAGGAAGAACCTCACCCTTGTAGATCCATACCTTAACACCAATCTTGCCATAGGTTGTATTAGCCTCAGCAAAACCATAGTCAATATCAGCTCTCAGTGTCTGAAGAGGAATAGTACCGTCATGATAGTGCTCGCTACGAGCCATTTCAGCACCGCCTAAACGACCTGAACATGTAGTCTTGATACCCTTAGCACCACTTCTCATAGTGTTCTGCATAGCCTTCTTCATAGCACGACGGAAGGTGATACGGTTCTCAAGCTGCTTTGCAATATCCTCAGCTACAAGCTGAGAGTCAAGCTCAGGACGCTTGATTTCTTCAATGTTTACCATAACTCTCTGTGCTGACATTGACTGAAGTGCAGCAGAAAGCTCCTGGATAGCAGCGCCGTTTCTTCCGATGATTACACCCGGCTTTGAAGTATGGATTGTAATCTTTACTCTGTCATTGGTTCTCTCGATGTTAATCTTTGAAACACCTGAGTTATTTAATCTTTCCTTGATGTAAGTTCTAAGCTTATTATCTTCTACAAGGAAGTTAGCATAATCCTTCTTATCGGCATACCAGGTTGAATCCCAGTCCTTGATGATGCCGACTCTTAATCCATGTGGATTTACCTTCTGACCCATCGTTATCCTCCTTATTTCTCGTCAAGATATATTGAGATGTGAGCTGTCTTCTTATTAATTCTGTAAGCCCTGCCCTGTGCCCTTGGGCGAATTCTCTTAAGAGTAGGTCCCTGATTTGCAACTGCATCTGCAACATAGAGCTTATTAACGTCTAACTCAAGGTTGTTTTCTGCATTAGCTATAGCAGACTTTAAAACCTTTTCTATTATCTCAGCAGCGTAGCGTGGTGAGTATGCAAGGATACCAAGTGCCTCGCCAACGCTCTTGCCCTTAATCTGATTTAAAACTATTCTGGCCTTACTATCGGAAACTCTGACGAACTTAGCATGAGCCTGAGCTCTTTTATCTCTGTTCTGCTCATTTCTTTCCTTCTTAATCTGGCTTCTGTGTCCCTTTGCCATCTTTAAGGCTCCTCCTTTCAAATATTACGTATAATTAACGTACGCCGGACTTCTTCTCAGCGTCCTTACCGTGACCTCTGTAGGTCCTTGTAAGAGCAAACTCGCCAAGCTTATGTCCAACCATATCCTCTGTTATATATACAGGTACGTGCTTTCTGCCGTCATGTACTGCAATAGTGTGACCTATCATCTCAGGATAGATGGTAGAACGGCGTGACCATGTCTTAATAACGTTCTTTGTATTTGCTTCATTCTGAGCTACAACCTTCTTCATAAGGTGGTCATCACAGAATGGTCCTTTTTTAAGTGATCTGCTCATTATTTACCCTCCTGCTTAATCAGCCTTTTCTTGTACGAACGATGTACTTGTTGCTTGCCTTATGCTTCTTTCTGGTCTTATAACCAAGTGCAGGCTTGCCCCAAGGTGTGCAAGGTGCTGGACGACCAACAGGTGCTCTACCTTCACCACCACCATGTGGGTGATCGTTAGGGTTCATAACAGAACCACGAACTGTAGGTCTGATACCCATGTGACGCTTTTTACCTGCCTTACCGATGTTGATAAGCTCGTGATCAATGTTACCAACCTGACCGATAGTAGCACGGCAGTCAATAGGAAGAAGTCTCATCTCGCCGGATGGGAGTCTTACTGTAGCATACTTACCTTCCTTAGCCATAAGCTGTGCAACGTTACCTGCACTTCTTACAAGCTGTCCGCCTGCACCAGGCTTCATCTCTATGTTATGAATTTCGGAACCTACAGGAATATTTCTCATAGGAAGAGCGTTACCAACGTGAATTTCAGCGTCAGGACCGCTTGAAAGCATATCGCCTACCTTAAGTCCGTTTGGTGCAAGGATATATCTCTTCTCACCGTCAGCGTAACTTAAAAGTGCGATGTTTGCTGTTCTGTTTGGATCATACTCGATAGCAACAACCTTTGCAGGGATGCCATCCTTATTTCTCTTGAAGTCGATTATTCTGTACTTCTTCTTAGCACCGCCACCGATGTGACGAACTGTTATCTTACCCTGATTGTTTCTACCTGCAGTAGTCTTAATGTGTACTGTAAGGCTTTTTTCAGGGGTGGACTTTGTGATTTCGGAGAAGTCGGATACTGTCATCTGTCTTCTCGAAGGTGTATAAGGCTTAAATCTCTTTATACCCATTATTTACACTCCTTTAAACTTTTAATTCTCTGCACACGTGGTGCAATAACTATATCTGATGATGTAATCTTCCATTTGCAGCTTTGACAACTCGTTCCGAGGCATTCGCCCCTTACTGACCGTTTATTTTTAAAACGGCTTTGCCACGTTGCAACAGGCATTTCCGCCATTCGCAGCTTTGACAACTCGTTCCGCTCATTTCACTCGCTGCACTTCGTTGTCGGGGCATTCGCCCCTTACATACTTCGCAAAGTCAATTTACTTACAAGCAAGCTTGACGTAAATTGTTTTGCTCGTCTGTACGCTGCTCATTGTTTAATCACATGCCCTGGAAAATTTCGATTTCCTAGCTGTCTGCTGTAAGCTGGACGATAGCCTTCTTCTTTGCATTTGTCTTGCCGAATGTATAGCCACGTCTTTTTGTCTTACCCTTAAGGCTGATTGTATTTACATAGTCAACCTTAGTGCCCTCAAACATCTTCTCAACAGCCTGCTTGATCTGGATCTTGGTTGCCTCTGGGTGTACAAGGAAAACATATTTCTTTTCAGCCATGTCGTTCATACTTCTTTCAGTAATAACAGGCTTCTGGATAACGTCATAATACTTAAGGTCTGCCATTATGCGTACACCTCCTCGATCTTGTTAACTGCTGCCTTAGTAACTACAAGTGAGTCATACTTAAGGATGTCATATACATTAATTGTGCTTACGCCTGCTGTCTTAACGTCGCTTAAGTTTCTTGCAGAAAGAACTGCATTTGTGTTGCCCTCTTCAAGAACAACAAGTGCCTTACCTGCATTAACATTCTTAAGGACCTCAGCCATCTTCTTTGTCTTGATCTCTGTAAGAGCAAGCTCATCAAGTACAATAAGTTTGTTTTCGTTAAGCTTAGTTGTAAGAGCTGACTTAAGAGCAAGTCTCTTTACCTTCTTGTTAAGCTTGAAAGAATAATCTCTTGGCTTTGGAGCAAATACAACACCGCCGCCTGTCCACTGTGGTGAACGGATAGAGCCCTGTCTTGCACGGCCTGTACCCTTCTGACGCCATGGCTTTTTACCGCCTCCGCGTACCTCTGCACGGGTAAGTGCGCTCTGTGTACCCTGTCTCTGATTAGCCAGGTACTGAACAACTGCCTGATGCATTACGTGCTCATTTACCTCTACAGCAAAAATGCTGTCATTTAAATCTATACTTCCAACTTCGCTTCCGCTCATGTTGAATACTTTTACATTTGCCATTGGGTTTTCCTCCTTTCGTAAAGATTAATTAAGCCTTTACGCTGTCTTTGATTACGACTACAGTACCCTTGTTGCCTGGAACAGCGCCCTTGATGAGAAGTAAGTTCTTCTCTGCATCAGCTCTAACTATCTCAAGGTTCTGAATGGTAACTCTTACGCGGCCCATCTGACCTGCCATCTTCTTACCCTTCTTAACCTTACCTGGTGTAGTTGCGGAGCTGAGGGAACCAACTGCTCTGTGGAACTTGGAACCGTGAGCCATAGGTCCTCTTGACTGACCATGTCTCTTAATAGGACCCTGGTAACCCTTACCCTTTGAAATACCGGTTACATCTACCTTATCGCCAGCTGCGAAAACATCTGCCTTGATTTCAGCACCTACTTCATAAGCACTTGTGTCCTCAAGTCTGAATTCCTTAAGAACCTTCTTAGCCTCAACACCGGCCTTGCTGAAGTGACCTGCCATAGGCTTGTTTACTTTCTTAGCCTTGATTTCACCGAAGCCAACCTGAATAGCATCGTATCCGTCATTTTCAACTGTTTTCTTCTGAGTAACAACACAAGGACCTGCTTCAAGTACGGTAACCGGAATAAGGATACCGTTGTCAGCGAAAACCTGTGTCATACCGATCTTCTTAGCAATAATTGCCTTTTGCATAATTGCACCTCCATATTAACTCTACAGCGGATTGTCCCTTTTGGGGGATAATCATTCTAGGTTCATATAAGGCGTACCGCTGTACTTATCTATTACCTGGCGGATAAAATCCGTCATGCTTTTTAACCTATATAAACCAGTAAACTTTTTCTTTGACTTAGAATTACATCATCTTAAGAGTGATGTCAACACCAGCAGGTAAGTCAAGACGACTTAAAGCGTCAGCTGTCTTTGGTGTAGCCATGAGAACATCAATCAATCTCTTGTGAGTTCTCAGCTCAAACTGCTCTCTGGAATCCTTATACTTGTGAACTGCTCTAAGGATAGTAACAACTTCCTTCTTAGTAGGCATTGGAATAGGTCCGGAAACCTTAGCACCTGTTTTCTTTGCAGTTTCGATTATCTGAGCAGCTGACTGGTCAACTAACTTGTGATCGTAAGACTTAAGGCTGATTCTGATCTTCTGATTAGCCATAAAAAAAGTCCCCTCCTTTTCGCACTTTTTAAATACTTAGTACGACAAGTGGTGACTGCACACTCATCCGTGTGTTTCGCATTTGCAACTCTCGGGCATAGTTATAACCCATAACCAAACACACAAACATATTCATGCAGTGACCTTGTCGCCCGGTTTCATGAACTGGACATCGCTCCGCAGAAAACCCACCTCAGTGGCAACCTCTGCATCATCGCTCTTAATGTCACAACACTGCTATTATACAGTAACTTTACGGCTTTTGCAAGGTTTTTTTTAATTTTTCAAAAAAAAATGTTTACAATTTTTTTATCATATTCGGCTTATTGTATGTTAATTTTACACAAATATCTATTTTTTGCATAAACTTTGCCTATCAAGCATATAAAAAGGTCTGTGCCGCTCTTTCAGCATTACACAGACCTTCGTTTCACTCCATGCTTTTTAACACCAGTTTGGGATCAACTGTGTTGTTTTCTTTGCTGACAGTAAAAGTAAGGTGGGTACCCAATGCCTCACTATAGACAGAGGGAGTGCCAACACGGCCTATTACATCTCCCTCACATACAACCTCGCCCTCGGTAACGTTTATATCGTCCCTGAGCTGGCTGTATGTAGTTGTCCAGCCATTGCCGTGTGCCAAAACCACTGTATTGCCATTTACCCTGTCATTAGACACCGCCTCCACAACACCATCGGCAGCTGCATGTACCTCTGTATCGGCAGCAGCCTCAATACTTAAGGAGTCGTTTGTACGGTATTGATCCAGAGTCTTATCATATACCGCCGTATCCACACTGTAATCCATAACTATACGTCCCTCAACAGGCCAGCTCATTTCCTGCCCATCATCAAAGAGTGTATAGGTAGGCTCCGGACTTACGGCTTGTGCCTGTGTCTTAGGCTGTGCAGCGGTAGTAGCCTCCGAAGCTTTTTCCGTCACTGCCTCTGTAATCTCCTCTGTGGTCTGCTGTCGGTAACTTTTTACATCACTTTTTGCAACGGCAGCTGCCCCTGTATTTTCATCCACCTCCAACTGCTCCTGAACGGCTTCAGGCTCAGGAGTCGTACCGGAATTGAATACCGACACAACAAATGTAAGCACTAAAGCAACAGCAGCAAGGGAATAAATGACAGGATATAGTTTCTTCCTATTATTATTGTCTTTCACAAATAAACACCTCCACTATTATTATTGTCACGGAGGTAAACTTTTATACAATCAAAGAATAAACATTAAAAGTGTATAAATACAACTTTAAAAAAATGTAGAAAACTTTATTGTTTTTATTAAAAATTAACAAAATATGAATAATTTATGAATTACCCCTTTCATTTCTTTTTGTTTTGTGATATAATCTTTTTGTAAACGTTATTGGTTTAAGGTTATAGGAGTGATAGGATATGTTATATAAGCTACAAAGTAAAAAAGAGGGCTTTACTTTAGTAGAATTAATTGTTGTAATAGCTATTTTGGTTGTATTGATCTCATTACTTGTCCCAAATATAGTGGGCTATATTGACAGTTCCACCCAGGCAGCCGTGGCATCCGAGGCAAAAAGTATATTTACGTCGGCTCAGTCCGCCTGCGCGCTTTCCAGGACTTCCGGTACTGCCGATGCAAGCCCCACAACCTTTAAAACAATTACCACTGAAACAGAAACATTTACAGCAGGCTGTGTAACAAACAACACCATTGCCGGTGTGTTGGAAAACCCTACTTCTATACACACAAGGGAAGAATATATTGCACACAATCTCCTTGAGGTAATGGGTAATAATGTAGGTAACAAAAACTTTAGCTTTATATCCGGTACGCCGGAACCATATGGTCAGAATGTGGAAAGCTATAATACATCCACCTCTCAATCAGGGTTGATAATAGCCTTTAATCCAAAAACCGGAGTACACTTTGTAGAATGGGGTCGTGACGGTTATCTTGCCCATGTGGATGCAGGTGGACACGTTCTTTGTGAAGAAGGTGGCACCTTTGCCAGTGTTTCATAATACATAATAAATACATATATAATAAATAAGCTCCGCAAGCTGGTATTAACCAAAGCGGAGCTTATTTTTTATCAGATATTAAAGTAAGCTACAGCCTTTCCACCCTCAGGCAGATTAAGGTCACAATCAGGGGCTCCCAGAACCCAGTTACCGTATACACCGCTACGCTGAGTCAATGTACGGTAGAAGTTAAGCATAACTATACCCCTGTTAAGTGCGGCGTCATTTGCACCGGTCTGTTCATCTGTCAGGGAAACCAATACAAATTTTCCACCCTTTATAATGAAACGATAGGGCTGGCGGTTAAGGAAAGATGGTGCACAACAGGCAGAGATAAGTCCCTTATACAGGTCTGTATATGTTTGAAGCAGTTCGGGATTGTCCGATATACCCATATCCTCAGAATAAACAGCATCCTCTACATAGAGCTTAGGTGCCACATAACCCGTACGTGCCTTAAGGCTTACATTGGAGGGATTGATAATGTCAAACCTTGGCGAAATATCTGTGTCTGCCTTTCCATATCCAAAGGCAATGAGGGCAGCAGGCACAAGACCACCTGTAATATTAAGTCTTTCTGCAAGCTTTCCGCTGTCATTTATTGTAAGCCAACAGGAGTCAAGTCCTATATCCGTAAGTTTAAGAATCATATCCTCTCCTATAAAACCTGCATTTTCAAGGCAGTAATCCTTTGCCTCAGAAAGAATAAGCAGGTAACCCGGAGCCTGAATAAGGTAGTCCTTATAGCCTACACATCCGTTCATCATAGGAGAATTATCGGGATCAATAAGCTTTAGCTCAGTCTTTATATCAGGTACCAGTCTTTTACAGACAGGGTAATACTCCCTGATTTCCTCAAGCAGCTTTGCCGCCACATCCTTTTCCTTAAATTCCCTTGTAGACTTCCTGTCTATGGTGAGCTGATAATAATCCATAGGTCATAACTCCCTTCCATGCTGAAATAATCTAAAAATTGCTATAATTAAATTTTAGTATAGATTTAATAAAAAGTCAATTCAATATCGGTCATAATTTGCCTGTTTGTGCATAAGTCATAAGAAAATCGCAGAAATTTTTAACATATGGATTTTCCTTTCCGTTTTTACACATTCTTATATAAAGCCGCCTTTCACACTTAGGCTCTGATATTTCAATAAGCTTAAAATCTCTGTTGCCACTGATTGGCACTGACGTACCTGGGCAGAAGGATATACCCATACCTGCCGATGTCATATTAAAAATGGACTCCATATCACCGCTTTCAAAAACTATCTTAGGCTCAAAGCCTGCTCTGCGGCAGTACATATCACAAAGATGGCGGAGGGGAGAAAGATGCCCCGGCACAATAAATCCCTGATCCGAAAGTTCCGCTAGGGTAACGGTATC
>CASFCZ010000064.1 GCA_949293325.1 uncultured Eubacteriales bacterium
ATTCCATGCCTCAATGGGATATTTTGCCCCTGAATAATTCATTAAAGTCTGTTCCGATTCAAGCACACCACACCTTAACCCCTCAAGGGTAGCTACTATTTTAAAGGTGGAATTGGGAGAATACCTTATACTGCATTCTTCCTCATTATAAACATAATATCCCCTCAAGGGACTGTAAAAAACAGCACACCCGTCAACACCCTTAAACTGTTGGCTGTAGTCCACAACTTCCAGGGCATCTGACACAGCTTCCTGAGATTGTGACTGGTCTTCCTCCACGGCAGTTGTTGTAACTTCTGTATCCTGTCCTGTCCGGCACCCGGAAAACGTCAGGCATAAAATAAAAATTAAAGCAAATTTTTTCATAAAAGTCACTCCCGTTTTATGCTATAAGAATTTTATAGTTTTAATATTACAGCTGTAGTATTATGTATATATTACAACTGTAGTATTAATTTGTCAAGCTTATTTACGAAAAATCTTTGCTTAATATTTTCCGGGCAATGGCAGCAGCCATTGGACCATCTGCTCCGTCCTTTGCATCAATACGACAGGAAAAGCCATA
The DNA here is from genome assembly GCA_949293325.1 of uncultured Eubacteriales bacterium. Taxonomy (GTDB): domain Bacteria; phylum Bacillota; class Clostridia; order Lachnospirales; family CAG-274; genus CALWRD01. Next base: position 566 of record CASFCZ010000064.1, read on the forward strand.
TACTTTCCCCTCTGATTCATATACTCCGTTAAACCAGCCCCGTACAGTCTTTCCATCCACCTGACCTGTTCCTGTTTTGCCATAGTATCCGTCTCCAAGTTTAATGGAGCTAAGGACCGCCCCGATATTCTCCCTTTGACAGTTAAATTCATTGGTATAAAGCTGAGCATAGGCTTTAGCCTGCTCCATTGAGGATACCTTAAGGGAACCCTCCAGCCAGTAGCTGTCCATACTCCCCTTTAAACGACAGTTTCCGTAGTTTATGTCCTTTAAAAAACTTATTACCCTGTTTCTTCCAAGCTTATTATCCAGCTCAGCAAAATACCAGTTAACACTGTTTTCCATAGCAGTATCAAGATTCTGATCCCTGTTCCACTCCTTAAAATAACATTCCTGTCCATCCCATGGCAGTGAGTTTTTATCCGGCAAAATAATATTATTTTCCAGTGCATTTAGTGCAATAAAGGGTTTATATGTAGAATAAGGAGAAGATCTTTTACAGGCAAGCTCCTCATTATAGACAATATACTTATCTTCACCCACATCATATAATACAAAACATCCCTCAATACCATTAAAACAGTCTGACAAATCAACCGGATCTATCTTGTTTTTATCTGCCCTGTATCTGTCATCAATACTGTAACCAAAACAGTTTATCCCAAAAGCCGTAACAAGGGCAATGGTAACAATAAGGGCAACGGCTTTTCTCCCCGCTTCTGACGAGAAGTTGCTGCCCTGTCTTGATAAGCTGATAATTCTGCTGCGTATATCTCTCTTTGAGCCTGATATACTGTTTACAATGAATGATCTGCCGCCCTTTGCGGCAAATTTTAATATGGTATTGCCATAACCCAGGTAATCACCGTCATAGCCCACAGCACCGTCATCGCAATATATCTCCATGGCAAGCCTGAGATTGCGTAAGGAAAGACGAACTACGGGATTAAACCAGTAAACTGCATTAAGTATGCAGATAATATAATTTAATAATACATCTCGGTGTTTATGATGTATCAGTTCATGAAGAAATATATGTCTGCGTTCCACATCCTCCGCCCTGACACAGTAATATGGCATAACTACCTTACGGTCAAATATACCTACAGAAAAGGGATATTCCGCCTTTTCACTTACATATAGTTCTGCCTTAATACCTATTATTTTACAGCACTGTTCAAAAACAGGATCAATATAACTTTGTGCTTTTGCCAGAGAATGACGGATAACTAACATTCCTGCAAAAATATAAAAAAATTCCACAGCTACACCTGTACACCATATATAAATAAGCCATTTATAGCTGAAAACAGAAATATAAAGATCCTTGATTTGTCCAATATTTATTGAAGTGACAGCCTTATCAAAGCCTGTTTCGTTTGTATGTACAGGTATATCCTGTATAATAACAGGTGTAAAATCAGGTGCAAGGGGCATAGCAAGCATCAGAATAACGGAAATATAAATACAGTAGCCTGTTTTCGGTGAAAACCATTTACCCCAAAACTTATTTATCAGCATAATAAAACAGCAGTAAACGGATATTAACAGATTAACTGCAATAAACCTGTCCATAAAACATTACTCCTTTTTATTAAGCAGGTCCCTGAGCTGGGCAATATCCTCATCAGTCAGCAAATTATTTTCAATAAAACCCATAACCATTTTATTTGCCGCTCCATTGTAAATCTTATCAATAAAGCTTTTGCTCTCCATCTGAATATAATCCTCCTTTGCAACAAGGGGACTATAAACAAATAATCTTCCCTCCTTGATATGACTTATGACATGTTTCTTTTCAAGCCTGGAAATAAGGGTCTGAATTGTACGAACATTCCATGCACTGTCAGACAATGCCTTAACTATATCGTTTGTGGAAATCGGAGCATTATCCCAGATAACCTTCATTACTTCAAACTCAGCCTCACTTATCTGTGGCAATCCTGACATAAAACCATCTCCTTCTTATTATTACAAATGTAATAATATTGTACATCAGCCTTTGTATTTCGTCAACAAAAAAAGATGCAAACCATAAGGTCTGCATCTTGCTATCAAACTACTTTGTTTTCAAATTCCCTTGTAAGTACCTTTTCATAAACAGCCTCGGCACTTCTTGCAAAACTTTCAAGGGAGAATCGTTCCCTGACAAGCTCTGCGGCATTTTTACCCATAAGGCTGTTATCCGATGAAAGGAGGGAATAAAGTCTTGAAGCATATTTCTCAAAACTTGTATATGAATATCCCGTTATGCCTTCAATAAGTACATCTTTAAGACAGTTATCTTCCCTGCACAGCAGCGGAAGCCCGTTTGCCATAGCCTCCACATAGGTAAGGCCCTGGGTTTCACTTTGTGAGGCAGAGGTGAATATATCTGCAAGAGCATAATAGTCCCTGATACTGTCCGGACTTACCATACCTGTCATAATGGTAATATCCTCAATACCACATTCCCTTATTTTATTTTCTATATTCCCCCTATAGGGTCCGTCACCTACTATAAGGAAAGTGGTATTTTCAGGTCTGAGCCTGCCCAGATACCCGATTATTTCATCCAGATTTTTTTCCTCTGCAAGTCTGCCCATATATGCCAGTACCTTATTACCCTCAGGTATGCCAAGACCGGATTTAAGGGTCATAAGGGTTTCTCTGTCCTTATTGGAAACTATCCTGTCCAAATCAAGTCCTGTAGGCACCACATTAATATCCCTGTAGCAGCCGTATCTGAGGAGTATACTTTTAACCTTTTGGGTAGGAGCTATCATGGCAGAGGTATTCCTTGCTATATACCTTGTAAAAAGCTTTACCGCATTACGTCCCAGCTTTACACTTGGAGAGAAATAATGGGTATAATCCTCATAAATGGTATGGTATGTATGCACTATAGGTGCACCTGTTATGGCAGACACCCTCCGTGCAAGTGAAAATGTACTGAACTCGCACTGGGAGTGGATAATATCAGGCTTCCATGAAATAATATCTTTTATCATACGTGCCACGGACCTGCTGTGTACAGGTACCCTGATACGTGCACTTGGATAAATTTTCTCCGCCCTGATGGATCCCACATAAAAACTATTACCCTCCTGATAGGAACGGATGCTTTCGGAAAGGGTAAGAATACGCACATCATGTCCCAATGCAGTAAGGCCCTTTTCCAGATTTTTAACTGAGGTAACAACACCGTTTACAGCCGACTTATACCAATCCGTAGTGATGAGTATCTTCACATAGACACCCCCATTCATTATATTCTACGAAACAATCTTCAGTTATTTATTTTATATCCTTTACTGAAATATTTCAAGTATATAATTGTAGAAATAATGTAAAAAAGTCCTTTATTAAGTTAGTGATAAAGTATAAAAGCCCTCGAAGGTATATCCTTCGAAGGCTGCAACAGTTATGAATTGATAATATTCTTTGCCATATCTGTAAGTATCTGTTCTCCCAGAACATTGTCCATGGTAAGAATACCATAGGTTATGCCCTCATCTGTCCATGATATATACTCACAATCACTTACATCTATCTCATCAGAGCCATAGCCAATGTTAAGTGTACCCTCCTCAATCTGTTTTTCTTCCTCAGGGGTAGGCTTATAATCAGGTGGCACCACCTTATTTGTATATTTGCTGTAGTAGATATCAATATCCCCCACTGTTGCCACCACATCTCCTGTCTGCGGAAACTGTGCAGGGGAATTACTTGTAAAGAGAGTAAGTCTTTTTCCATCCTGCTCATAGTCAAAGCTTATCTCCTTACATGAAGCAAGCTCATTGTCATTTTCATCATAGTAGGTACCTGAGCTTGGCTGTGCCGATACAAGGTTGTAATCACCTAATGTAATTGGGTACTTAGGCACATATCCCACCTCCGCCTCCACTTCATCAGTACTTGGCACGTGATCTATCCTGTCCCTGAGATCAGCCCCTGATGAAGCGGTATAAGCAAAGTGACTTGCCGCCGTAACTCCCGCTGTAAGCAATACAGCAGCTGCTGCAAAGCATAGGGCAAATTTTTTAATATTAAAACTCTTTTTCATATAATTCTCTCCTTTCAGCTCCCTTAGTATATTATCATGTACCTGTTGGGAAGGAGAATATCCCTCGGTTACACGGTTTAATACCTCTTTAATCTTATTATCCATAGTGATCCTCCTTCTCCATAATTTTAGAAAGTTTTGTTCTTGCAGTGTGGAGTCTTGATTTGACAGTACCCTCAAGAACCCCTGTAATACGGGCTATATCCCTGATTGGAAGGTCATTGAAATAAAAAAGTATTACCGTAGTCCGCAGCCTTTTGTCAAGGGCGGCAATAGCTTCATACAGATCGCTATAGTCCTTTGGCATTTCAGCAGCTGCAGACATAAGACTATTTTCATCCAACAGGTCCGTACCCCTATCTGCTTTGGAAAGGCGCCATGCGGTCCTTGTAAGTATCCGATAAAAATAAGAGGAAAAAGCCCTTGGACTTTTAAGTCTGTTAAGTGTACGGCAACAGGTAATAAAAGTTTCCTGCACCGTATCCTCGGCAGTCTGTACATTGCCGGTAATAAGAAGTGCTGTACGGTATGCCCTAAGGGAATAGGCATTGTATAACTCCTCAAAGGCAGCCTGGTCGCCCTCCAGTATCCTTGGTATAAGTTTTTCTTCCTCCATACTGACCTCCTTTAGATGCATCTGTATATAAGAGGCTTAGACAAGATAAAAGGTTCATAATTTTATAAAATAATTTCCTATATGGAACATATAGACATAAAAAGAGAGGCACACAATAATGTGTACCTCTGACAAAATTAACATTCTTTTTCAACAGAGCTTTTAAACAGCACCTCAAAGTCCTCATAGGGCATAGGCTTACCAAACAGATAGCCTTGTATCAGATCGCAGCCCGCTTCCTTAAGGAAGTCAAGCTGTTCCTCATTATCCACGCCCTCGGCAACGGTACTGATATTGAGCTGCTTAGCCATATCAATAATACTCTTTATAATTATCTTTGATTTTTCCGAACTATAGCCCTCATCAAAGAACATTTTATCCAGCTTAAGCACGTCAATATCTATGTCCTTAAGAAGATTAAGGGAGGATTCACCTGAACCGAAATCATCCATGGATACCTTAAATCCCAGTCTGTGCCAGCCCTCCACGGCCTCCTTCAGTACCTTACCTGAACTAAGAGCAATATTTTCGGTTACCTCAAGCTCCACATAGTCAGCAGACAGATTGTACTTGTCAAGGACTGCCTTAAGACTTTCCATGTAACCGCTGCGGTAAAGGTGCAGTCTTGACTGATTGACGGAGATAGGAACAGGAGTATATCCCTCCGAAACAAGCCTTGCCTGTTTAGAACATATACAATCGTACACGTACATATCCAGCTTGGTTATTGTACCGTTTTTTTCAAAGAGTGGCACAAATTTATCAGGAGTCAGAAATCCCTTGGTCTTATGCTGCCACCTTATAAGTGCCTCTCCCCCTGCCAGCTTACCTTCTGCCGCCGAGTACTTTGGCTGAACATACACCTTAAAGTCCCTGTCCTCCAAAGCAGAGGGCATATCATTCTCCAGCTCAGCCTCAAATCGGAGCCTGTCTTTAATATCATTACCAAAGAAGGCAAAACCATCCTGTCTGTTTTCCTTAAGAGCGGATACTGCCATTTCAGCACGATCCATATAGCTGTCCAGTTCCTCTGTATCGGGAATACGTGGCAGCTTATAGACGCCTATGTTCGGAATAATGCTGTAAAGGGTATGATTTTTTTCATTAAATCCACAGCCGGATATTTCCTTAATAAGGAGCTCCATCCTCTGACTTATATCATCATCACTGCGATACTGTATAAGCATAATGAACTTGTCGCCACCTTCTCTGGCTGCAACCTCCCCATCCTTTATACTTTCATTTATCACCTTGCCAATGGAAACAAGGAGCTCACTGCCTGTATCATAACCAAACAGCTCATTTATTGACCTGAAATTTTCCAGATCAATATAGACTATAGCGTATCTACCTGATAAATTATCAAGAATCCTGGTAGAATGCAGAATAAAGCCATCCCTGTTGTACAGACCTGTAAGGGAGTCCATATAGGCGATACGGTAAAGGGCTATAATGTTTTCACGTTTATGATAACTTAAATACCACGAAAAAGCAAGG
>CASFCZ010000065.1 GCA_949293325.1 uncultured Eubacteriales bacterium
TGTAGATGCAACGGGATATACGGTTTTATCCTCATAGGTAATAGCATTCAGATATGTATACAGACTGCCCTTTTCCAGTACATTAAAGGGATCTCTGAGCCTGTAATTTTCCGAGCCGCAAAGGGTACAGTGTTCCACTATATGGGCCTGACCCTTGTCATTTTCCGGCAGGGTTTTAAATACTGGCATTACCACCCTGTTGTCATCATTATTTTTAACAAACAACAGCCTTGCACCGCTTGTGTGGAAATACAGAAAAACCTCTGAGCCTATTTCATCAATATATTCATTTTTTTTCAATTCAAATCCATACATATTTAACCTCAAAAAAGTAGGCGGCTTACGCCGCCTGAATTATAATTTTTCAATATTTACATTATCCATCTCTATGTTCTCTGCATTTGATATACTTATATCCTTTGCAGATGCAATATTTATGTTTTTAAGGTAAACATCATGCACTGGCATATCCTTCAGACCTGAAATGGAAATAGGTACACCTGCCCTGGCACAGTTGACATTGCTTATATAAATATTTTTAAACTCGGGGATTTCCTCAGGTGCTACCTGCTGACCTTCCTTAGTATCCATATCATAACCCATGGTAAAGATAATAGCTTCCTTAGGTATCTCTGTCATGTCAATATTATCAACATAGATATTTTCAACCACGCCACCTCTGCCAAGACAGCTCTTAAACCTTAAGCCGGTATCGGTGCCGATAAATGTACAATCTGTTATCTGCACATTATTTACACCGCCGCTCATTTCACTGCCAATAACAAAACCACCATGACCATGATATACAATACAGTTTTTAAACTCCACATACTCACACGGCTTACCCAACTTTCTGCCATCCTCGTTCTTACCGGACTTAACACAAAGTGCATCATCCCCTACATCAAATACGGAATCGTAGACCTTTACATACTTACAGGACTCAACGTCAAGTCCGTCTCCGTTTTGTGAAAACCATGGATTTCTTACGCTGACATTTCGTATAGTAAGATTTTTGCAAAGCCATGGATGAAGGCACCATGCAGGTGAGTTCTGGAAAGTAGGTCCATCCAGAAGAATATTGCGGCAATTATCAAAATGTATCATTGCAGGTCTTAAAAAATCTCTGTACTTTTCGCACTCGGTCTTATTTTTAAGAATAGATGGGTCAGGAATAATATTAAGGTGTCCCTCCTTTGCTGCCTCTGTAGGCCACCACATTTCCTCTTTACCTTCCAGAACCACACCACCCCCGGCAACAAGGCTGTTCCATTGTCTTTCAGGAAGCTTAAACCTTTTAACGGGACGCCATGCACCTCCGTTGCCGTCAACAACGCCCTTACCGGTAATTGCTATGTTTGTAAGATCCCTGCCATATACAGGGGAAAGGCATCTGTATGTAAAAAATCCCTCAAAATTTGTATTAATAAGAGGATAGTCATTAAAATCATCTGAAAAGAGCAATACAGCCCCATCCATAAGGTGCAGGTCAATATTATCCTTAAGCTCTATTGGTCCTGTAAGGAATATACCCCTTGGCACAATAACCCTGCCACCTCCCTGACCGGAAAGCTCTGTTATTGCAGCATTGATGGCAGCTGTATTTTTAACTCTGCCGCCACTTACCGCACCGTAATCACATATATTGATACTTCTATCCTGAAACTGTGGAATCACTACGTCAAAATTCAACTTTTCCATAACAATAAACCTCCGTATGTTTTTATTTTCCTATTATACCTTAAATCAAAGGGCTGTGCCATATATTTTTCGATAAATTTAATTTTTCTTTACTTTTTATTTTTATTGTGCTAAAGTAGTAATGTATTAAACGTAAAAGGAGGACAACTTTTTATGAAAAGATTTATCGGAATTGCACTTACAGCAACCATGCTCTTTGCAGCAAGCGGATGCAGTTCTTCAACAGGTAATACCGAGGCTACCACTGAGGCTGACAGCGCAGTTGAGGCAACTACAGAGGCAGCAGAGGGCGAAACTACAGCTGATGCAGAAGGTACACTTCCTACCCTTTCACAGGATACTATTATAATCGGTCTTGATGACGAACTTCCACCTATGGGCTTCAGGGACGAAAACAATGAAATAGTAGGATTTGATATAGACCTTGCAAAGGCTGCTGCCGAAAGACTTGGTGTTGAGGTTGAATTTCAGCCTATAGACTGGGCTGCCAAGGAAATAGAGCTTGAATCAGGTAAGATAGATGCTCTCTGGAACGGACTTACCATTACAGATGAACGTAAGGAGACTATGGATATTACAGATCCATATCTTAAGAACAGACAGGTAATTGTAGTTAAGACTGACTCAGATATTCAGTCCAAGGCGGACCTTGCTGGTAAGGTTGTCGGCTTACAGGATGGTTCCTCCGCTGTAGATGCGGTAAATGCAGACGAGCTTGCTTCAGCTATGGAGCTTACCACATACGACACAAACATCCTTGCACTCTCTGACCTTGATATAGGCAGAGTTGATGCTGTTGTAGCTGATGAGACCTTCGTAGGCTACTATATGTCACAAAACGAAAATGACTTCCGGGTTATTGAGGACGGTGACTTTGGTGAGGAATACTACGGTATAGCAGTCAAGAAGGGTAACACAGAATTACTTACAGCTATTCAGGCTGCACTTGATGAGCTTGATGCTGACGGTACTGCTGCCGAAATATCCAACAAATGGTTTGGCGAAGATATTTACGTACATAAGAACTGATATTTAAAGAACAAATATTAACGGGGCTTAATGCCCCGTTTCAGCGTGTCAAAAAAGTCGACACGCTTGCAAGAAATGCTTGTCAGCACTTTCAGCAAAAGCTGAAAGCCATACCTTTGGTATGTCCGCATCCATCTTTGCGGTGCAACCATTTCTTGCAGTAGGGGTACTGACGTACCCACC
>CASFCZ010000066.1 GCA_949293325.1 uncultured Eubacteriales bacterium
AAAATAACTAAACAAAACTATTTTTATATATATAATACGATTTAAAAATAAACGTAATTATTTATATTTTTCTTCTACCATTGGGTATTTATATCATCATAATTTAAACCGTAATTCTCTGCAAAAGTTTTTATATCCTTATCACTTTTAATAAGCATTACTTCCTTAAATACCTTAGTTCTTACATCCACAAAGCCCGCAACCTTTTCACCTGTGCATATACTTGCCCTAATAACAGGTTTTAAGTTTTCTCTGTCAAAATTCTCTTGTTTTTTTCTTCTTCCAAACATAAAAATTCACCCTTTTCAATAAATTTTCAATTCTATTCTAACATGGGAAAAAAATCTGTTCAATATTTCTGGTGCCCAATAATTATTTTCCAATAACAGATTGAATAATATTGTTAATTATGCTACTATATCTCTGTGGAATAAAGTGAATATACCGGTTTTTACTCAAAGGAGATGTCTATATGGAAATAAACAGAGTATATAAAGCAGTATTCAGTCCCACCGGCGGTACCCAAAAGGTTACCGATGTAATAGCCTCCGTATGGGATAACGACATAATAAATATTGATCTGAGTGACAGAAACACCGATTTTTCTCAATATATATTACAAAAAAACGATCTGATAATAGCTGCTGTGCCCTCCTTTGGCGGAAGAGTACCTGCTACCGCCATTGAAAGACTTAAAGAGATAAAGGGTTGTTCCTGCCCTGCCATACTTATAGTAACATATGGCAACAGGGAATATGAGGATACACTTATTGAATTAGGCGACACACTGGCTGCCGAAGGTTGTATTGCCGTAGCCGCTGTCACTGCTATTGCCGAACATTCAATATCCAGAAATATAGCTCAGGGACGACCTGATGAAACGGATATAAAGACACTCAGGGATTTTGCCATAAAGATAAAGGATAAAATCCAAAACATAGATGAGATCAAAATGATAAACCTGCCCGGTAACAGACCATATAAGCCCCTTGGCACTTCAAACGCCATTCCCCATGCCGATAAAAGATGTGATAAATGTGGGGTATGTGCCGAAAAATGCCCTGTAGGAGCAATACCTATAGACAATCCAGGCAAAACGGATGAAAAAAAATGTATTGCGTGTATGCGTTGTATTAAAGTATGTCATAATGGAGCCAGGAAAATTAATCCTTTAGTCCTTGCAGTAATTAACGGTATGCTTAAAAAGGTATGCGGGGTACGAAAAGATGCTGACCTGATAATGTAAGCAATTTTGTACTTGAAAAATATACATATTTATAGTATAATTTAAAATTGCAAGTCGGTTGGACAGCCGCGCACCTACAGGTGTGAGGAAAGTCCGTGCTCCATAGAGCAGAATGCCGGATAACGTCCGGTGGAGGCGACTCTAAGGAAAGTGCAACAGAAATAAACCGCCTGCTGCGGCAGGTAAGGGTGGAAAGGCAGTGTAAGAGACTACCGGTTCCCTGGTAACAGAGGACGCTCTGTAAACCCCATTCGGAGCAAGGTGAGTAGGCATTTATGGGGTTGCTCGCCCCGCCTCAAAGCGCCGCTAGAGATTATCGGTGACGATAATACCAGATAGATGGCTGTCAAAACAGAACACGGCTTATAGACCGGCTTGCAAAAGATATTTACTCTCTGTATAAAAATACTGAGGGTATTTTTTTATACAAAAAAGCCCAACCACCTGTAAAGTGTGTCGGGCTTTTTACATTTGTATCACTTTTCTGTCTTCAGTTTATTCTTGATAACCTTATCCAACTTTTCAACAACTGACTTATCTGTTTCCTGGTTAATAAGACCTGCCATAAGATCAACAAGGGAAAGATTTCTCTCCTTAATATCATTGTTAATCTGCATAATAACGTACTCATTTTCGTTAAGCATAGCCTCAAATGTACGGCCAATGTTTGTCTGGCTCTTTACAAATCCTGCTTCCCTTATGGCTCCCTTTTTAAGTAAGGAGTTAAGCAGAACATATACAGAGCTGGCCTTCCAGCTTCTGTCGGCTGAAAGTTCGATGATCTCTGATTTTGAAAGAGGTCTGCCTTCCTGCCAAAAAAGTGACATGATTTCCATTTCGTTCTTGCTTAATCTGAATTCATTCACGTATGATCACCTCATATACAGTTTTATTGATATTATAATATATAGTACCACAGTTCTCTCAGTAAAGCAATAGATTTTTAGACTTTTTTTAAATTTGTGCAACTTTCATCTTTTTATTATATAAAAATAAAAATACAAGTCTGAAATAGTCCATAGCTTTATTAAATTATATCAAAAAAAATGCCATAATGCAAGCCTTATTATACAAATAGGTGCGGCTAAAACCGCACCTATACTTTAAACCATATTTCAAAACTGTATGTCAGTTATTTGAATTATACACAATGCCCTTACCGGTATCTACCTTAACAAGTATATTGTCAGGAATAACCTCCTCAACATTTTTCTCACTTGCAATTACAGGTATATTAGCTTCTTTTGCAGCATTAATAAGGCTGCCGAAGTCATTATTCTTTGCATTACCTACAATAAGTGCAGCTGACTGCTTAACATAAGGAACAAGCTGAGTACTTGCATCAGCAGTAACCATAACCATGCCCTTCCTGAACTTAAGGTCAAGATTATCATGACTGTTTACAACAAGAGTACGTGCAGTGACATCCTCTGCAAATGTATTTCTGCTGCTTGCTTCAATTATCTTATTGCCTACAACGCCTACTTTAAGTGTATTTGTTGCACCCATTGTACCAAGTGGAGTACCACCTGTAAATACTACTATATCGCCTATCTGAGTAAGGCCTACTTCATATGAAGCCTCACATACATCCTCAAAAAGCTGATGGAAGTTATCTGTACGATAGGTAACCGGCATTGGAATAGCACCCCAGATAAGATTCATCTGGCGAAGTGTACGCTCATTTGGAGTACAGGCAAGAATAGGACATGCAGGTCTGTATTTTGCAACCATCCTTGCTGCACGGCCTGACATACTTACTACTGCAATAAGCTTTGCTCCAAGGTCATGGGCAGTTGTACAAGCAGAGTGACTTACAGCGTTGGCTATATTTGAAAGGCGAACTGTACCTGCCTCATCAAATTTCTTAATGTAATCAAAGCTGCTTTCAACTTCCCTTGCAATTTTATCCATAGCCATAATAGTCTCAACAGGATACTTACCCTTAGCACTTTCTCCAGAAAGCATAACAGCATCTGTTCTGTCATAGATAGCATTTGCAACATCACTTACCTCTGCACGGGTAGGACGTGGATTTTTTGTCATGGAGTCAAGCATCTGGGTAGCTGTAATAACTGTTTTGGACTTTTCACGGCACTTTTTAATAAGCATCTTCTGGATAATAGGTACTTCTTCAAAAGGAATTTCAACACCCAGGTCGCCCCTTGCAACCATTACACCATCGCTTACCTCAAGAATTTCATCAATGTTATCAACACCGTCACGACTCTCTATCTTAGAGATTATCTTAATATCGGAACCACCGTTTTCCTCAAGAACCCTTCTGATTTCAAGTACATCGGAAGCAGAACGGATGAAAGAAGCTGCAATATAATCAACGCCCTTCTTAATACCGAATTTGATATCATCAATATCCTTCTGGGTAAGAGCAGGAAGGTTAATGTGTACATCAGGTACATTAACACCCTTTTTAGAGCCAATCTCGCCGCCGTTCATAACAGTACAGTGAATATTGCTGCCATTTATTTCATTTACCTTAAGCTCAATAAGACCGTCATCAATAAGAATGGTAGAACCAATATTTACATCCTTTGTAATATCCTTGTAGGTAACAGAAACCTTGGTTTCATCACCTAATATATCATCAGTTGTAATAGTAAATTTCTGACCTGCCTCCACATTGATAGCACCGTCGGCAAAATCACCTGTACGTATCTCCGGTCCCTTTGTATCAAGTATCATAGGTACATAGGCGTGCATTTCTTCTCTTGCCTTGATAAAATTATCCATTCTCTGACCATGCTCCTCATAGCTGCCATGGGAGAAATTGAATCTTGCGGCATTAAGTCCCGCTTCAATCAATTTTTTAATCATGTCAACCTCGTTTGTAGCAGGTCCCAATGTTGCAACGATCTTTGTTTTACGCATACTGTTTTGTCTCCTTTTGTACATAATATTATTTCTTAGCTTTTCCCTAAAAAAAGAGGCTTATTCATCTCTGCCTTCTCCCGCTTTAATTAAGCCGTAAGCTGTATAAATATCGGCCTTGCCCCTAACCTTCATTGCCGATGTATTCTCAGTAAATTGTACAATTAAAACTTCTCCCTCGTCAAGTTTTTCAGTGTGATGAAACTTGGTATCTTCACCTCTTGTAAGTCCAATCACATTGACACCTTTTTCAAGAGATTTGACACAAATATAAGGAAATTCGGCATCAATTTTAGCCATTTCTTCCGACATACCCTCATTCTCCTTTCAATTATCACCAGATGTATACAAAATTTTATCAATTCAGTTGTTAATTTTCTACACCACCGTTTTACCTGTCCTTAGCATAGTCTTAACAGAATCATGTAAAAAAGCGTACCTGCAAAAATACTCAGCATAGTATTTTTAAACTTAAGGTGCAAAAGCACAACACAAATGGCCGCAGCAAGCTCCGGCAGACCATGTGTACCTGTAAAAAAATCAACATCCTTGTAACAATATATTATTATAGCACTAATTAAGGCAGGTGGCAAATACTTTCCTACAAACAGGATTATAGGTGCAGGGCTATCGCCCCTACCAAAAAGAATAAATGGCATAGCCCTTGTGGAAAAGGTAACTGCTTCTATAATTATTATACAGGCCACAAGCTTCATATCACTCATTCGCCTCAGCCTCCCTTTTCTCCGTTGCCTCAATAGGCTTTTTCAGAATAATAAGCAAAGCAACAGAAAGTACAGCGCCTCCCAGAAGCAGATTACCCTTGCCTAAGATAAACCATGCAGCAAGGGCAGATCCTGCTCCTATTACAAACGGCAACTTTGTTTTGCAGCTTTTAAACTGATCTGTAATTATCACAAGAAAAAGTGCCGTCATGGCAAAGTCCAGACCTGTGGTATCAAATTTTACCACCGTACCAAGGAGAGCGCCTAAAAAGGTTGCAAATACCCAGGCGCATTGATCAATTGCCGTAACCATAAATACAAAGGTCTTGTCATCCAGTGTTTCCGGGCACTTCATTCCCGTAAGTAAGGCATAGGTTTCATCCGTCAGTCCGAAAATAAGATAAAGTTTTTTTATACCCATTCCCTTATACCTTTCAAGAAGGGACAATCCGTAAAAAAGATGTTTGCTGTTAATAAGAAAGGTGGATATTGCCACTGTAATAAGGGGCGAATTATTTTCAATAAAATCAACAGCAAGATATTGTCCGGCACCTGTATATATACTGGTGCTCATTATAACAGCAGTGAGCAGACTGCATCCCACCGCCGTTATCATAAGCCCGAAGGCAAAACCCGCAGGCAGATAGCCCAATATAACAGGCATACATACCTTAAGGGCATATTTAAAGGTCCTTCCTCTCACAAATATATCCTCTTTTCACTTTTTTCCTTGACATTTACCTTTTCGGTAATACAGAATTTTTTATTTAACCACCACACAACCTTCACCACACATTTGTGTCAAGGTAGAAATAAGCTCTTCAACAGGCTTAACATAGTACTGTGGTCTCACAGGTAGTTTACGCTTTGTTTTTTCATCATAGATAATTACTTTACTTGCACCCCTGCTTTGCATAAGTATAGGAATTATACTTTCTGCACTGATATTTTTTTCGGCAGGAAGCTTTATCCACAGGGTCCTGGAAGCCTCCTCAAGCTCCTCATAGCTACGTATATCTTCACAAATTACCTTGGTAACTCCATCTGCGGCAACCTGTGTACGTCCGCTAACCAACAACACTTTATTTTCCGCAAGTAACGGAGCACATTTTGTATAAACCTTAGGAAACACTACCACCTCAACGCTACCGTTTATATCTTCAAGGGTTATAAATGCCATCTTATCATTTTTCCTTGTATATTTCACTGAAAGGGTATCCACTATACCCCCTATTATCACCTTAGTATTATCAGGTATCTTCCCTTCTGTATCCTCACCATTTGAAAAGTCAAGGGTTGTACAGGATATGAATTTTTTCAGTAAATCCTGGTATGAATCCAGTGGATTTCCACTTACATATATACCCAACAGCTCCTTCTCCATAGCAAGAATTTCAGAGCGTGGAAACTCCTCTA
>CASFCZ010000067.1 GCA_949293325.1 uncultured Eubacteriales bacterium
GTAGATATTTTTGTGGCAGGTGTAGGTACGGGAGGCACTATAACAGGTGTGGGAGAGTATCTGAAAAGTAAAAATCAGGATGTAAAGATAGTTGCAGTTGAGCCTGATACCTCTGCCGTTCTTTCCGGAAAGGAGAAGGGACCACATCTTTTACAGGGTATCGGTGCAGGCTTTGTGCCTGAGATACTTAATACCCACATTTATGATGAGGTAATGCCTGTAGGTGGCAGTGATGCCTATGAAATGTGCAGGCAGCTTTCTGCAAGTGAGGGTCTCTTTGTGGGTATAACATCAGGTGCTGCTGTATGGGCTGCCCTCCAGCTTGCAAAGCGTGATGAAAACAAGGGTAAGACTATAGTTGTCCTTATGCCTGACAGCGGAGAGCGGTACCTGTCAACCCCCGACTTTATCAGATAAAGGGGTATATACATATGAAAAATATTGTTGTGGCACTTTTACAGCTCATGCCCTGTGACAGCACAGAGGCTAATATGGCAAAGGGTATGGAGTACTGCCGCAGGGCTAAGGCTGCCGGGGCGGATATTGCCCTGTTCCCGGAGATGTGGAGCTGCGGCTATAGTATCCCTGGGGATATATCCACACTTAAGGCAGCTGCAATTTCTGCTGACAGCGGGTTTGTTAAGGCCTTTGGCAGCCTTGCGGCGGAGCTGGATATGGCAATCGGCATAACCCTTCTTGAACAATATGAGCCTCTCCCCAGGAACACCCTCTGTCTTTTTGACAGGCATGGAAATATGCTGTTTAAGTATGCAAAGGTACATACCTGTGACTTTGGTGACGAGGCGAGGCTCACCCCTGGTGAGGATTTTTATGCTGCTGACCTGGATACTGCAAAGGGCAGTGTCAGGGTGGGGGCTATGATATGCTACGACAGGGAGTTTCCCGAAAGTGCAAGGATACTTATGCTTAAGGGTGCGGAGCTTATCCTGGTGCCCAATGCCTGCCCTATGGAGTTAAACCGCCTTTCCCAGCTGAGGGCAAGGGCCTTTGAAAATATGGCGGCAATAGCCACTGTAAACTATCCAAAGGGCAAGCCCGACTGCAATGGTCATTCCTCCGCCTTTGACGGTATCGCCTACCGGCCGGATCAGGAGGGCTCCAGGGATATGCTGGTGATTGAGGCAGGAGAGGCAGAGGGGATATATATGGCCCATATCCCCATTGATGAGCTTCGAGAGTATAGAAAAACAGAGGTTCACGGCAATGCCTACCGCAGGCCCTGGGTATATGCTCCCCTTGTGTCGGAGGAAATTAAAGAGCCCTTTGTAAGGGATGATTACAGGGGCAAATAAAAGGTTTAATAATGCGTTGACGGGATTTTTGAAATATGATATAATGTAAATTGATCAAAAGAAAAGAGGTGTAAGGATGATTAACTTTTCTTGCAGATGATTTTTGAATATGTGGCTGTGTCGCGGTTTACGGGACAACTGTGCCTATCGCAAGAAAGTTATAAGTCCGTTCACTTACTGTATATTATTACTGCCTGTGGGGCGGTGTTTTTTGCTATGATGAGCTGCAAGGTGTGACTTTCTTGCGGCTCTTATTTTTTTACGGAAGTGAACAAGGAGGGATATTATTATGTCGATGATTAAAGTTGAAAATCTTACATTCTCCTATCCGTCAAGTTACGATAACATTTTTGAAAATGTAAGCTTTCAGATAGATACCGACTGGAAACTTGGATTTGTGGGCAGAAATGGCAGGGGAAAAACTACCTTTTTAAATCTTCTGCTGGGAAAGTATGAATACGTAGGCAAAATTATATCGTCTGTTGAGTTTGATTATTTTCCCTATCAGATTGACGACAAAAACAGGCTCACAAGGGATATTTTGTGGGAAATCTGTCCTTTTGCCCAGGAGTGGGAGCTGCTTAGAGAATTATCCTATCTTGAGGTTGACCCGGAGGTGCTTTGGAGAATCTTTGAAACTCTTTCAAAGGGTGAGCAGACAAAGATCCTGCTTGCCGCCATGTTTTTAAATGAAGGACGTTTTCTGCTTATTGATGAGCCTACAAACCACCTGGATGTTAAAGCAAGGGAAATGGTATCAGCCTATCTGAAAAGGAAAAAGGGATTTATACTGGTATCTCATGACCGCCGCTTTCTGGATGGGTGTGTGGATCATATTCTGTCACTGAACAGAGCAGATATACAGGTGCAGAGTGGTAATTTTTCATCCTGGCTGACAAATTTTGAGAGACAACAGGCCTTTGAAAGCACACAAAATGAAAAGTTGAAAAAGGATATAAACCGTTTGCAAGCTGCTGCAAGGCGTTCGGCTCTTTGGGCGGAACGGACGGAAAGGTCGAAAATGGGAAACGGTCCCTGTGACAGGGGGTATATAGGTCATAAGGCGGCAAAAATGATGAAAAAGTCAAAGGCAGCGGAGGCAAGACTCAGCCGTTCGGTTGAAGAAAAGTCGAAACTGATGAAAAATGTGGAAACTGCCGAAAGCCTGAAACTGTTCCCCTTGGAACATCATGCCGAGATACTTGTGAGCTTCAAGGATGTAAGTGCCTGCTATGACGGCAATGCGGTTTGCGGGCCTGTTTCGTTTACTGTACGGAGGGGAGAACGAATTGCCCTTGACGGAAGAAATGGAAGCGGTAAAAGCAGCCTGTTAAAACTGATAACTGGTGAAAATCAAGACTATACCGGCAATATCAGCACAGCCTCTGGGCTTGTGATCTCATATGTTCCACAGGACACTGCACACCTGAAAGGAAAGCTGTCTGATTTTGCACAGGAAAATAATATAGATGAAAGTCTGTTTAAGGCTATTTTGCGTAAGATGGACTTTGATCGGGTACAGTTTGAAAAGGATATGAGGGACTTTTCCGAAGGGCAAAAAAAGAAGGTGCTTATTGCAAAAAGTCTGTGTGATAAGGCACACCTTTATGTATGGGATGAACCCCTTAACTTTATTGATATTTATTCACGTATGCAGATTGAAGGGCTTTTGACCGACTTTTTGCCTACTATAATTTTTGTGGAACATGACGGCTTTTTCCGGGATAGGATTGCAACAAAGACGGTGCACTTATAAAAGTAAAATTTTATCCAAAAAATTCCCCCTGTTTTATTCCGTAATATCAAAACAGGGGGAGTATTGTTTTTGATTAGATACTATAGAGAGTACGGGCTAAGCCAACATACCATCTGTTTACAGCAGTATACAGATAAGCCCGCCGCTGCCTTCATTTATTATTTTTTGCAGAGTCTCCTGAAACTTTTGCTGGGCATCCTCCGGCATATGGTTGATCTTACCGGTAAGATCCTCCCTTATCAGGTCTGAGAGGCTCCTGCCGAAGATATTATAGCTCCACAGCTTTTCCCTGTCTCCGTCAAACTGCTCTGCCAGGTAGTCTGCAAGCTCCTTTGACTGCTCCTCGGAGCCTACTATGGGTGCAACCGTTGTGTGAATGTCGGCCCTTATCATGTGGATACTTGGCGCAGAGGCAGTAAGCTTTATACCGTACTTGCCACCGTGCTTTGCCACCTCAGGCTTACTAAGCTCAGTCTCCTCAGGAGATGGCATTACTACACCATATCCCTTCCTGTTTACTTCCTCCAGGGCAAAACGCACCTTGTCGTAGGCTTTCTTTGCCTGGGTAAGTTCTTTAATGGTGGATATAAGCTGATACTCGCTTGATATATTCATACCTGTGGTTTCCGAAAGGACATTATAAAAAAGGTCTTCCCTTGGGGATAAGTCTATTACCGCACGGCCTGTACCGGGATCTATCTTTTCCACATACGCCTTTTTAATATCTCTGTCCGACAGTATTGCATCAGGCAGCAGCTTTACCTCCTTAAGGCTTTTCAGCTCAAAGGGTAGGCTTTTTATACAGCTTATTATATTTGCCTTTATACTGTGATCCGTAGGCAGTGCCTCCATCCACTTGGGCAGGTTGATACCGATTTCACCTACAGGAAACTCATAAAGGAGCTGTTCAAGTATGCCTGTTATGTTCTCACCCTTAAGCTGGGCACAGTTTACGGGTATAACAGGTACATCGTATCTGGCCTTAAGCTCCTCTGAAAGTTCCATGGTCTGCTGACTGTAGGGGGTTACACTGTTAAGCAGTACAACAAAGGGCTTGCTTAATGCCTTAAGCTCCTTTATTACACGTTCTTCAGCCTCAATATAGCCTTCCCTTTCCAGCTCCCCTATACTTCCGTCAGTGGTTACTACAATACCTATGGTGGAGTGGTCTTCAATTACCTTTCTGGTGCCTATTTCTGCCGCCCTTGCAAAGGGCATCTTTTCATTTGACCAGGGAGTGTTTACCATACGTGGTTCCCCACCGTCATTGTATCCCCCTGCTCCCTCAACGGGATAACCTACACAGTCTATAAGCCTTACTTTAAAGCTTATATCTCCGTCGGGATTTATTTCTACTGCCTCATTTGGTACAAACTTAGGTTCCGTTGTCATTACGGTTTTGCCTGCGGCACTCTGGGGTAGTTCATCCTTTGCCCTTTCCCTGCTGTACACGTTTTCAATATTAGGCAGTACCAGCAGGTCCATAAATCGTTTTATAAAGGTGGACTTTCCTGTTCTTACAGGCCCTACCACCCCTATGTATATATCTCCTCCTGTACGTTCGGCTATGTCCTTGTATATATTCAAACCCTCCATTGTATCCTCCTTATGCAAATGTATGGATACAATATTCTATTACATGGGGAGAATTTTTAGAACTTTATTCGGTTATATCTACGGGGTATCCCGGCAGCATATTGCTTATTTCCTCCTCCGCCGAGGCGTATTTTGGTGCAGGTTTTGTTTCCTGCTGGGTTATCCTGTATTCATCAGCATGCATTATCTTAAAGGTGAATTCCTTATTGAAATAGTCTGCAAGTGCCTTTTCAATAATTCCCCTGTTGGCTTCACACTTTGCAACGCTTATTTTTGAGTTACATATAAAGGTAAGTGTATGCTCACCCAGGTACTCTACCTTAACCTCGCTTTCAAGCAAGCCTCTTAACAGCTTGGACTCAAGACTTTTAAGAAAACCGTTCCAGTTTTTGATAACATTTTTAATATCCTCAGGCACAGCCTTTTCAAGTACCCTTGGAGGTTCAGGTGGAGCAGGCTTTTCTTGTACAGGCTTTGATGCCGCAGGTATGCCCCTCTCAAGAAGTTTTTCAAGTTTTTCAAGTCTTTTTTCAATAGCTCCCTGGCTGCTGCTTGTAACGGGAGTACAGGCCTTAATACATGCCACCTCCAGCAATACTCTCTGGTTGGAGGCATATTTCATATCATTGCACAGCTGTGAAAAGCTACCTATAAGCTCAAGAATATAGTTATAACTTACCCTGCTACCCTGGTCATAAAGCCTTTGGGCAAAGTCCCTTGAGCAGTCCAGTGCATCTGAGTCCACACCTACGGAAACTGCAAGAAGAAGATTGCGCAGATGTTGTACAAAATCTGATGCAAGGGTAAGTATGTCCCTGCCCTTAAGTACAGCCTCATCTATAATGGAAAGGCAGTCCTCGCAGTGGTTGGCAGAAATGGCATCTGTTAGTCTGAAAAGTATTTCGTTGTCAACGGCGCCTGTTATCTCCGTAATTTTTTCGGCAGTAATTTCCTCACCATAGTAAAAACTCATACACTGATCCAGTATGGAAAGGGCATCACGCATTGCTCCGTCAGAGAGCCTTGCCACATAGTCAATGGCATCATCGGTTATCTTTACCCCTTCATTTTCCATATCTTTTTTCAGTTCCTTTGCCATAACTGTACGGCTTATTCTGTGAAAGTCAAATCTCTGACAGCGGGACAGGATGGTAACAGGCAGTTTTTGCGGGTCGGTGGTGGCAAGAATAAATACCACATGGGCAGGTGGCTCCTCAAGGGTCTTAAGGAGAGCGTTAAATGCACCTGTGGAAAGCATGTGTACCTCGTCTATAATATACACCTTGTACCTTCCTTCTGTGGGAGGATATTTTACTTCCTCAACTATATCCCTTATGTTGTCAACACCGTTATTTGAGGCGGCATCTATTTCCACCACATTAAGGCTTCTGCCCTCTGCAATATTCTTGCATACACTGCATTTGTTACAGGGCTTTTCTCCCTCTGCCTCACAGTTGATGGCACGGGCAAATATTTTTGCAGTGGAGGTTTTACCTGTACCCC
>CASFCZ010000068.1 GCA_949293325.1 uncultured Eubacteriales bacterium
AACCCTGCGGAACCTGAAATGGCTGATATAGGCATTTTTGCATCAATTGATCCTGTGGCTCTTGACCAGGCTTGTTATGATGCTGTTATAAATTCGAATGATCCGGGAAAGGCAGCACTTATTGAACGTATGAATTCTCTCCACGGTATACACACCGTTGAGGCTGCTGCTCAGCATGGCTTAGGTGTAAGGGAATATGAGATAATTTCATTGGATTAAGATTTTGTATCGCTGAGACCATCCAAAGGGGATGGTCTTTTTTTTTAAACAAAACCGGCTGTACAAGGGGGGATTTGTACAGCCGTAAAGAAAGGAAATTTGGCTGTACGGGGGCGTACAGCCCTAAAGGAGGGATGCTGCTAAAAGCAGCCATTTGTCTTCCCATACAGACGCCTCTGTATGGGATGTATTATAACCGAAAATCGGATACCTGTCTTATGCGATTAGTGCTACCACGTCATTTGACTTTTGCAGTAATGAACATAGCTTATCTATTATTTCAAGCTGACCGTGGTGCATTGATAAAAGGGAATTGCAGAATGTAATTATCGAACTTATATCACTTAACATTTGTATAGGCTCTTTTCTTTCCAGCAATTCATGGGATGACCTCATGGTTCTTGTTATTTTGTTATATTCACCTATGTATGTCTGATAGGCATTTATCTGCTCGTTAGTGAGGCTGGTATGGTTGCCTGCATATTCGGAAAGTTTGTAGTTTAAATAAGAGCAATTATTTCTCAGCTGGCAAAGCATATCCTTCATCGTGTCTGAATTGTTGTTGATAGAAGAAATGAGAGCATTGATATTTTCAATAGTGTACTCCATAACCGTACCCCTTTCTCTTTATTTTCTTTATGTATATATCATAGCACACGATTATTAATAAAAACACTTACCTTTTCTGAAATATTAATTAAGAATAGGTTATAGAGTAGCTGTAATTTGGTAATTTTTGTAAAATATTGCAATGATATGGTGAATTTATGGTTTAAGATGTACAGGAGGGATATTCAAAAAAAGCTTTACGGTATTTCCATATAACAGAAAAACCCTCCGAATCAAGGTATATTTACCTATTATCGGAGGGTATTGAAAGGGTCATAAATTAATTGTAACTACCTTTGTAATATTGTCAAAATCAATGCTTTTTGCATCAAGAGCCTCTGCAAGGGAACGCATTGGCAGATACATACGGTTATTTACTATTACGGCAGGTGCATCCATAACAACGGCACTTCCGTTTACATACATAATATCGTTGTCAGCAGTTATTATTATTTCAGTATCTTCAGAGCTGATATATGCAGCCTTGTCGGCACTGTAATAAGTAATATTACTGTTGTCTATGCCTGCTGCATTAGCCGCAGCCCTCAGTGGCAGATAGGTATATCCTCCCCTTATCATGGCAGGGGAGTCCATCTCAAAGTTAACGCCGTTTACGGTGTAATAGTTACTGCCTATCTGTATATTTATATTTCTTTCGCTGCTTGTAGTAGCTTCCGTGGTAACTTCAGTAGTGGTTTCCCTTGAAGTGTCCTCTACATAGTAGGCAACGGGAAAACTGCGGGATATATCTATAGCTCCGCTTTCAAAGTAAAGTTTAAGGGAAGCAACTTTATAAGGTCTGCCGCTTGGCCTTGATACCTCCATATTTTCCACTACAAGCTTGCCGTTTGTATCAGGAGTATCGCTTGTAAAAACTATATAGGCAATACCCGGATTGTCTTCATCTATGGTAAACTCACAGGTATCGGCAAATTTGCCCTCTCCCTTAAGGACAGGGGTGTCGGTAAAGATAAAATTGTTGTCCAGCTCAAGTCTTATTTCATCCCCCTTGTTGTAGTGGACAGTGGAGCTGTCTGTAATGGTAAGGGGTTTAAGTGTGCCGCTGGTGCCCATATCCTTTCTGCCCAGGGAAATATTCACATCTCCGTTGGTGGAGTTGGCAATAAGTACAGAGTCTGTTATTGCACCGTCTATATCTGCCCTTATTTCCCCAAGGGAATTAACATGGCAGTAAATAGGAAGCTCAAAGTTAAAGTCGTCAAGATATCCGCTGGTACGGAGCTTAAGATGCAGGTAACTTCCGTCAACATCTTCTACGGTTGCATAATTGCCGAGTTTGCAGTTTTCCATTTCCTCTCCCCACTCGGCTCCCGTAAGAAGTATGTATATATCAGAGCTTTTTTCAAAAAACAGTCCTGAGTTGCCTATGGCATTTGTATTAAAATCATCAAATCTGAAACAAAGTTTAAGATTTTCTCTTTCGTCAAGATATTCATTCTGATCTACCGTAAGTACACTTTTATTAAGCCATACATCACCTGTAGTATCGGCAGCTAATACATTTGTAGCTGAAAGGGCAGTGATAAACATGGCTGCAATTATTTTTTTTAACATATTCAACACCTCCTTATAAAATTTTAACATAAAATTATATTTAAAACAATAAAGAACCTTGAAATTTTTTCTTAAAAATTATATAATATCTTTTGTAAATTTTATCAGCGCTGTATCCTTTAACGGAACAGCAGCAAGGAGGAAAATTAAATATGAGAAAAACAAAGGGCATCAGGACAGCTGACCTGGTGGAAGTGGCACTATTTATTGCAATCATTACTCTGCTTGCAAACACACCTTTAGGCTACATTCCCCTTGGGGCAGTCAATGCAACTACTATCCACATACCTGTTATTGTGGCAGGTATAGTTATGGGTTGGAAAAAGGGAGCTTTTTTAGGCTTTTACTTCGGATTAACAAGCTTTCTTAACGCATCCTTTTTTAAACCAAACCTGACAAGCTTTTTATTTACCCCCCTCTATCCGGGCGGTAATTTATGCAGCCTGATTATATGCTTTATACCCCGTATTATAATAGGTATAGTCGCATATCTGGTATTTAAGGCAGTCTTAAAGCTGCTGCATAATGAAAGCGTTGCCTTGGTAAGCGCAGGTGTAATTGCTTCCCTTATTAATACCGTACTGGTAATGGGAGGAGCCTATGTATTTTTTGCAGATACATATGCAGAGGCTGTTGGCAGACCTGCAACTGATGTACTTGTAGCTATTCTTACCATTGTACTTGTAAACGGTGTTCCGGAGGCACTTTGTGCAGGGGTACTTACCCTTGGTATTGGTAAGGCTTTGCTTGTTTATAAAAGAAAAGGTTGACTCAGTATCAGAGGGGCGGCATGGTGTTGTCTGTCCCTCTGTTTTTTAATACATGAAGAAAGGAAGTAATATGTATGCTGCTTGCTGTTGATATAGGCAATACACATATAGTTATCGGTGGCATTGAAAACGGAAAGATAGCCTTTATGGCAAGGATAGTTACCGACAGGGCAAAAACAGAGGATGAATATGCAATTAATATAAAAACAATACTGGAGCTTTATAAGGTGGACGTGGAGACTATAGAGGGCAGTATAATTGCTTCCGTAGTGCCTCCTGCCCTTAATTCCATTAAGCTGGCAGTTGAAATGCTCACAGGTAAAAAGCCCATGGTGGTGAGTCCCGGCATTAAGACAGGCATCAATATACTTATGGATAATCCTGCAACAGTGGGAGCTGACAGGGTAACAGGTGCAGTGGCGGCACTTAGTGAATATAAGCCTCCTATTATAATAGTAGATATGGGTACTTCAACTACCATTGAGGTTATTGACAGAAATAAAAATTATATCGGAGGTATGATAATGCCCGGTATAAATATCAGCCTTTCGGCACTTTCGAATGTTTGTGCCCAGCTCCCGGCAATCAGCCTTGAGCCTCCCAAAAAGATTGTGGGCAAAAATACCATTGACAGTATGCGAAGCGGTATAGTATTAGGTACTGCCGCCATGCTGGACGGTTGCGTGGAGCGTATTGAGGAGGAGCTTGGTTTTGAAAAGGGAGAGACAACGGTAATTATGACAGGTGGTCTTGGAAAGGTTATTTCAAAACACTGCAAAAGGAGTATGAAGTACGAGGAGGAGCTTGTACTTAAGGGTCTTGACATAATCTATCATAAAAATATATGAGATAAAGGGGGCAGGTTCCGTGGAAATCCTGCCCCCTTAAAAATTAAATTTTATTTATCCCGTAAAGCTGATTGTACCTTCTCTGAGAATGTTATTACTTATTTGCAGCCACAGCCACATCCGCAGCCGTTGTTGCCGCTGTTATTGCCACAACCGCAGCCACATCCGCAGCCGTTACCGTTTGAGTTGTTGTGGGTAGCAGGAATGTTAGAGCTTATGCCTGCCAGAAACTCAGGCTTCTGTGGTGGAGCAAAAATGTCCATTGGGAAGTCAAGGTTGTCAAAGAACTCACATGGGCTAAGTGAAGATAAGTCTTCACATTCCTCAGGAATACAGAAGCCTCTGGACTCAACAAGAAGATTAACAAGTCTGAAAAGCTTGATAATTGTGAAAAGTCCGATTGTAACACATACTTCAGCCGCAGAGTTGTCGTTGTCACCACAGCCGCAACCGCAACCGCAGCCACAGTATCTGAGTTCAGCTGCAAGAGCAACAGCCTTGGACTCAACAAGGATGAATGGGTCAGCATCCATATCGGTGCTGCATCCGTTGGAGTTGAACAGGTCAGTTGAAATAAGGCTGTCAGTTGTAATGGAACCGAATAAGGTTACCTTTTTGTTAAATACGCTTCTGCCTGGTACAGTACAAAGCTCATTTGCTGATACATCCCTGAAGATTACCTTGTAGCTGAATACATACTTCAAATCAACATCCCAGTAGCCGTTTCTGAATGGATTAGGTGTCTTGCTTACGATAACAACATTCTTAAGCTTTAAATCTTCAATGGTAACACCTGCTGCATTGCTTGGAGGAACGATTATCTCGCCCTCTTCTACTGTTTCACCGCAGTAGGTGGTGGAGCGAGCCGCACGTGCAGGACCTAAAATGTCACATTCAAGACAATCCTGCTGACGGCAGGAATCATATACCTTAAGGGCAATGATACATTCCTGCTTAATCTTGTTGTTTGAACCGCCTGTAGCGCCGCCTACACAGCTGTCATTACATTTGTCAAGTTCAAATACACTCATGATTGAACCTCCTTATTTATTTTTTCCTCCCCTAATCCATATTACTCAATATAATAAAAAAGGTGCTTTTTATTTTTCGCTTTATGTGGTATAATCAATCTGTATAAATTATTCGGAGGACAAAGATGAAAATATTTAAAAAGATCAGGAAAGTTGCTGCCATTACATTGTGCTTTGCTACAGTTGCCGCACTGGGAGGATGCCATGAGGAGGAAAAGGCTCAGATGAAGGCCGATGTCACTGCATTTTGTGATGATTTCAAGAAGATGGACTTTGATGCCATGTATGCTTTGACACAGGACCAGACAAAGTACTTTAATGAAATATATATTCCCGATGCTGAGGAAAGTGAAGTTCTTTTTAAGGCTATGGCTGATAATCTGGAATATGAAGTGGGAGAGTGTGAAATAGACGGCTCCAATGCAAGTGTAAGTGCCAAAATAAGTAATATAGACACAAATGCCCTTATGGGTGATGTGCTTAATGATTATTTTGATCAGTGCGAGGCAGACCCGGAAAATATTGATAATATTAATATAGTAGATATAATTAATGCTCACTTAAGCGACCCTGACATTAAAAGACGTGAGGCAGACACCGTGTTTAACTTTGTTAAGAAGGATGGTAAGTGGTCTATAGACAGTAATGTTATGATATATGATGATATTACAGGGGGTTATATGACCTACTATTTCCAGGTGAATATGGTGGCAATGTCTGAATTTGAGGGTATGGAAACAACTACCGCTGCCCAGTAATAATACTTCCCCTGTCCATATACGGACGGGGGATTTTTTGATTGTTTGTGGCGGGAAAAACGCCTTGACATATTATATTTTACATATTATAATGTTATTTGTCCCGTGCTAGCCGGGGAAGCAGCGGCTCTCTGTATCTGCAAATCCGCTATAGCAGAGGTGATGCCTTTTTTGAGGCTCTGTCCGGGTCGGGTCTGCCTTCGGTAGGTGGTGTTGACGGCTGAGTCTTACGCAATAGGAGCTTGTGAACCGTGTCAGGTCCGGAAGGAAGCAGCACTAAGCAATACCTTCTATGTGCCGTAAGGGCACTTGGCTTGAGCTAACCGCCGTTGTTACGCCGGTGCGGCTCTGTCGAGGAAAAGGCGCACGGGATTTTATTATTAACGGGATGATGTTCCTGAAGGAGGGACAGCGTCCTTATTTTTTTGGAGAAATACTATGATTGATTTTGATGACATCAGATTAATTGCACTTGATCTTGATGATACTACATTGGATGAGCATGGTGCATTAAATGAAAGGACAAGGGCAGCTATAAATGCTGCCATTAATAGGGGTATACATATTGTTATTGCCAGTGGAAGGGGATACTGCGCACTTCCCGGTGATGTGCTTAACTTAAAGGGAATTGAATATGCCATTACCTCAAACGGTGCTGCC
This sequence comes from uncultured Eubacteriales bacterium, assembly GCA_949293325.1. Lineage (GTDB taxonomy): Bacteria > Bacillota > Clostridia > Lachnospirales > CAG-274 > CALWRD01. The sequence continues at coordinate 6,471 of CASFCZ010000068.1, forward strand.
GTTTACTCTACAGCAGATGACAGGTGTATACATAACTGTAAGCTCCTTGATAAGTCTGTCAGGGAGATACTGACCCTTCAGGATAAGTTTAAGGTGGTATTTGAGGTTTTTATTGACGGAAAGGCATTTGCAGACAGCAGATATGTCAGTGATCCCGTTGCATTTGGTTCATCACCAAAGGCAGTTAATTATATACAAAACACACGTAAACCTGTGGAAAATATCAGGGAGTTTATTCTCAATAATGCCAACAGTCTTGACAGTGTGGATATAGTTGTAAAGGATATGTCTGAAAAAAAGACCATTGCAGACTATCTTAAGGAAAGGGACAGGGATATTTATGTTACATCCTCTGTGCCATATCTTGTTGAGGTGGCATACAAGGATGCAGGTAAAGGCTCTGCCCTTACCTGGTTATGTAACAGTCTGAATATAAATCTTTCAGACTGCGCCGCCTTTGGCAATGGTGATAATGATATTGATATGATAAGTCAATGCGGTCTGGGAATAGCCGTAGGCAACGGAACCGAGGGCTGTTTAAAGGCTGCGGATATAATAACGGATACCAATTACAATTTCGGTGTTGCAAAAATAATAGAACAAATCCTTGCTCTCAGGTAATATTTTTTTCCTCCTCGGAATAGAGTATATATCAGGAAGAGGAGGACGAGCTTATGAAAAAAATATTAATGATGATTGCGGTGTGCTTTACACTGATGGTGATGGCAGGCTGTGGGGATAAGGGAGAAAGCAGTATTGAAGGCAGTTCGGCAATAGAGGGTAAGATAGGTGAGGATGTGCCTGTAAAACGCTCTCAGGTGGCAAAGATGCTTGCCCTGACAGTCTGTGATATAAATACCGTTGAAAATATGGAAAGAACCATTCAATTTGAGGATACATCCCTGGAACAGCCCTATGATAAGTACATAAATGCCGCCTTTAATGCAGGGCTTATAAGCGGTGCAGACGAAAAACATTTTCAGCCTGATACCTATCTGAGCCTTGAGCAGGCACAGTTTTTGCTTAATAAGCTGGATAAAACAGGCACACTTAAGCTTCAGTATAATCATGAGGACAGAAAAAAGCCCATTTCCGCCTCAATGTGGACAGAGGTATTTGAAAGGGCATTACAGCTTAGCGGAAACACCGGGGTTATAAGCTGCAATATTGTTCCCTTTGCTACGGGAGAAAACTGTTCGGAACTGGGTGACAGATTTGTTATGACAGACAGAGGTTTGCTTAGCTATGAATGTTGCGGGGACTTTGAATATAATGACTGTACACTTACGGTGCTTTTACGGGATAAGGAGATACTTGCCTTTAAGTCAGTTGCAGACAAGACCCCATCAATAGCAGGTGCTGTTGTGGTCAGTGTTGATGATGAGGGTGCTGTAATGGATATGGGTGGAGTGGAAAGGTATTTTTATACAGATGAGGCATCCACCTTTAAAACAGGAGAAAGTATCAGCTTTCAATACAGCGGAAACACCATAACACAGATAGAGCGTCAGACTGCCGAAAATGTTTCCTATGAGCAGACAACATAGGGAATAAATGGACTCAAGCCGCATAAGCTTAATTAAAGAGGTGATAGCTTGAGCAAAATAAAATTTGGCATTCTGGGTGGAGATTTCAGATACAAAATATTGTGGGATCTTCTTAAAAATGAGGGTTACTGTGTAAACTGCTACGGCAACGGCTTTTGTACCAATACTGTGGAGGGAATAACGGGGCTGGCAGAGGTTAGTGATGTGATAATCGCCCCCATTCCATGCAGTAAGGACGGTAAGACTGTTTTTTTGCCTGATGGGGAAGATGTTAAGCTTAAGGAGCTTACTATGGAAATGGATAAATGCGGGGACAGAATACTTATCGGAGGGGTAATGACAGAGGCTGTCAGATCGGCAGCAGATGTATACGGAATTAAGGTCTATGACTTTTTTGAAATGGAGGAGGTAGCTGTGTTAAATGCCATACCCACTGCCGAGGGAGCCATTCAGACTGCAATGCAGGAGAGTGAAAGGACCCTCTTTGACAGCAAGGCTCTTGTGCTGGGTTATGGACGTTGCGGAAAGATACTTGCCAACATGCTTAAGGGAATAGGAGCAAAGGTGGGTGTGACCTACAGAAAAGATTCTGACAGGGCATATATAACTGCCTATGGATACCGACCTGTACCCTTTAAGGAATTGGTAAGTTACATAGGTGATTATAACTTTGTATTTAATACCATACCTGCACCTGTATTAAACAGAGATGTGCTTAAAAAACTCAGCAGGGATACCCTGCTTATAGACCTTGCACAGGCTCCAGGGGGAACGGATTTCGGCTATGCACGCAACCTGAATATCAAGGCGTTATATTGTCCCGGTTTGCCAGGCAGGGTTGCACCATACACAGCTGCCCGGGTTCTTAAGGATGCAGTAATAAACATATCTATCAGCAATATGGGGTAACTTAAGGGAGAGCCTCAGCATAGTATACACAGGGGTGATAATATGAACTTTACAGGGTTTAACCTGGGTATATGTATGTGCGGCTCTTTTTGTACCTATGCGGTAGTTATGGATAAAATAAGGGAGCTTGCCGAGCTTGGAATAAATCTTTACCCTATAATGAGTGAGGCGGCTCTTTCCAATGATACAAGGTTTGGAAAAAGTGAGGATTTTTATAAGGAGCTTATGTCTATCTGCGGAAGAAAACCTATTACCACCATTGCCGAGGCGGAACCCATCGGACCTAAAAAGGAGCTTGATGCAATGCTTGTTGCTCCCTGTACGGGCAATACCCTTGCAAAGCTGAATAACGGCATTACCGATGGTACCGTGACCATGGCGTGTAAGGCACACTTAAGAAATGACAAACCTCTCATCATTGCTCTTGCAACAAATGATGCACTGGGGGTAAATCTACAGAACATAGGCGGACTTATAATAAGGAAAAATATTTATTTTGTACCCTTTGGTCAGGATGATTGTATTAAAAAGCCCATGTCAATGATCGCCCATTTTGATAAAATCCTTCCTGCTATTGAGGCAGCCTGTATAGGGAAACAAATTCAGCCGATTATATGTTGATTACACAAAGGGCAGGGCTGTCTGTATAGAGATGGCCCTGCATGAATAAAATAAACTTTTTGACCTGCACTGTATATATTATAGTGCATTTTTTGGGTTTTTTTAAAGGATTTTACCCATAAATATAGAATTATAAAAATATAAAAGAATTTGTATATAACTAATATTATTTACGGATGCTTATATATGCTTAATTTTATCTGAAAACAGTGTATTTGCAGCCTTAAGGAGGTGTTTACGTTGGAAGTCAGATTGTTTTTGGAACAAAAGGAAAATGAATATTTAAGTGATTATGCAACAAAAAGTCAGAACTCCCTTGGAAGACTCAGACCTGAAGAACCATGTGAGATACGAACCTGCTTTCAGAGGGACAGGGACAGGATAATACATAGTAAGGCATTCAGGCGACTGATGCATAAAACACAGGCATTTATTTCCCCTGAAGGCGATCATTACAGGACAAGGCTTACCCATACCCTGGAGGTGTCGCAGATAGCAAGGACCATCTCAAGGGCATTACGCCTTAATGAGGACCTGACGGAGGCAATTGCCCTTGGACACGACCTGGGACATACCCCCTTCGGACATCTGGGGGAGGAGGATCTTAATGATGTTGTGCCGGGGGGCTTCAGACATAATGAGCAAAGTGTAAGGGTAGTTGAAAAAATTGAAAAAAACGGCAGAGGCCTGAATCTTTGTATTGAAGTTATTGACGGTATATTGAACCACAGGGGTGCAGGTTCACCCTGTACACTTGAGGGCAAAGTAGTACAGCTTTCGGATAAGATAGCATATATCAATCACGATATAGATGACGCCATCAGGGCAGGTATACTTACCCAGGAGGATTTGCCAAAGGATTGTATAGATCTCCTTGGTGATACCTTTAAAAAGCGTATTAACTGTCTTATAACCAATATTATCCAGAACAGCATGGATAAAGACGATATTATTATGGACAGCGAAATAAAAAGCGGTATGTACAGACTAAGGGCATTTATGTTTCAGAATGTATATAATTCCTCAAAGCTGGCTGAGGAGAGGAAAAATTACAGGGTTTTCCTCAGCAAAATATATAAGTATTATATGGACAGATTTGACGAGATGCCCCCTGAGTTTATACACATGTATAATAAGGGTGAACCTAAGGAACGGGTGGTTGCCGATTACATAGCAGGTATGACAGACAGATTTGCACAAAGACTTTACAAGGAGTTAAAAATTTAAAAAAAATAAAGGAGTTATCCCACCTGTGTCGAATTAAACTTAAAGAAAGCGAAAAATAGAACTCTTTTGTTTTATAAGGAAGTGACAGGTATGTATTATCCTCGTGAAGTTATTGACGAGGTGCGTATGGGCAATGATATAGTAGATGTTATTGGCAGTTACGTTAATTTAAAGCGCAGCGGCAGTTCATACGTAGGTCTGTGTCCTTTCCATAAGGAAAAAACCCCCTCTTTTCATGTAAACAGGGATAACCAGTTTTACTACTGCTTTGGGTGCGGTGCAAAGGGCAATGTATACAGCTTTCTTATGCAGCATCAGAATTACAGCTTCCAGGATGCGGTAAAATATTTAGCCGAAAGGATAAATTATACTTTACCTGAGGCATCCTACTCCCCCGATTATGAATATAAAAAACAGCTCAAGCAAAAGCTTTACGATATTCATAACTCCGCAGCTAAGTTCTATTACGAAAAGCTTAACTCACCTGAGGGCAGTAATGCTGTCAGATACCTGGATCAGCGTCAGATAAAAAAGTCTGCAAGGATAACCTTTGGGCTGGGATATGCACCTATAGCCACATCTGCCCTGTATGAAAGACTTTTGTCTGAGGGATATGATGAAGAAATCATATTACAAAGCGGACTTGTTACCAGGAGAAATGACGGTTCTGTTAAAGATAAATTTTTTAACAGACTGATGTTTCCCATTATTAATGTATATGGAAATATTATCGGTTTTGGCGGCAGAGTTATAGGTCAGGGTGAACCCAAGTACCTTAATTCACCCGAAACGGAAATTTTTAACAAAAGTAAAAATCTCTATAGCCTGAATTTCGCACGGCTGAGCAAAAAGAAGGAGCTTATCCTTGTTGAGGGCTATATGGATGTTATAAGTGTGTATCAGGCGGGCTTTCATAATGTGGTGGCTGCCCTTGGTACTGCATTTAACGAAAACCATGCAAAGACCCTTAAGGCATATGCAGACAGTGTTATTCTGCTGTTTGACAGTGATGCGGCAGGTGTTAAGGCGGTGCTCCGTGCCATACCTGTTTTAAATAACGCAGGCATAAAGGTTAAGGTTTTGCAGGTAACTGATGCAAAGGACCCTGATGAATATATAAAAAAATTCGGCTCCACAGCCTTTGGCAAACTCCTTGAAAGGTCGAAAAGCCAGTATACATTCCGCATTGAGTGTATGGCTAAGGATTATGACCTGTCAAAAAGCGATGAAAAAATTGCCTATACCAACGAGATTGCAAAGATTCTGTCAACTATAGACAATGCCATAGAGGCTGATGTATATATAAAGGATGCTGCCGCCATAACGGGAATATCCCAGGAGGCTATACGCAGTGTTATATCCTCCATTAACGGAGAAACTGTTGCTGTTACAAAGCCCCCTGTTGTACATAATAAAACGGCCGGAACCAATAAAGGCACAGATGACGCACGTAAGGGACTTATATCAATTATGGTAGGTAATCCTGCAATATGTGGGATGCTCAGGAACATACTTAATCCGGAGGAATTTGTGGATGAGTTCTATATAACCATGGTAAAGGCTATATATGAGCTTGTGGATGCAGGTAAGCCTGTTATTGCTGCCAATATTGTGGGTTATTATGAAACAGTGGAGGATCAGCAAAGGGCAACTGAGCTTTTTGTGTTACAGATGACATATAATAATACTGAAGATCTTCAAAAGGCGGTATCTGACCAGCTTATTAAGGTAAAGGGTGCCTATATAGATAAAAAAATTGAAGCGGCTATGGCAACTGCCAATACTGCCGAAGTTGCTGAGCTTGTGAGAGATAAAAGAAATATTAATAACCTGAATATTAGGTTTTGATATGGTTAGAATACTACGAGAAAGGATGGATTGGCTTGAAACCCATAGACGAGAATGCTTTTGCTACAAAAATGAAAGAGCTGCTTGCCCTTGGAAAGAAAAAGAAGGGGGTACTGGAATATAAAGAAATAATGGATGTGCTTGCTGATGTTGAGCTGGACCCCGAGCAGATCGACAAGGTGTATGAATACCTTGAAAGTCAGGGCATAGATGTTATGGGCGCCATCGAGCTTGAGGATGATGATGCAGACAGAGAGCTTGATCTGTCCATAGCAGAGGGAAGTATCAACATTGACGACCATGTCCGTATGTATCTTAAGGAAATCGGTAAGGTGCCTCTCCTTTCGGCTGATGAGGAAATTGAGCTTGCAAAGCGAATGGAGCAGGGAGATGAGGAGGCTAAAAAGCGTCTTTCTGAGGCAAACCTCAGGCTTGTTGTAAGTATTGCCAAGAGGTATGTGGGCAGGGGTATGCTTTTCCTTGACCTTATCCAGGAGGGTAACCTTGGTCTTATTAAGGCTGTTGAAAAGTTTGATTACCGTAAGGGCTATAAGTTCAGTACCTATGCAACATGGTGGATAAGACAGGCTATTACAAGGGCTATTGCTGATCAGGCAAGGACAATACGTATACCTGTTCATATGGTTGAAACCATAAATAAGCTTATCAGAGTATCAAGACAGCTTTTGCAGGAAAACGGTCGCGAACCTACCGATGATGACCTTGCAGCAAGCTTACAGATGCCTGTTGAAAGGGTAAGAGAAATAAGGAAAATAGCTCAGGAGCCTGTATCCCTTGAAACACCTATCGGTGAGGAGGAGGACAGCCATCTGGGTGACTTTATTCCCGATGATGATATACCTGCACCTGCCGATGCAGCTGCATTTACCCTTCTGAGGGAACAGCTTATGAGTGTACTGGATACCCTTACCGACAGAGAAAAGGAAGTTTTAAAGCTCCGTTTCGGACTTGAGGATGGCAGACAAAAGACCCTTGAGGAAGTAGGCTCTGTATTTGGTGTAACCAGAGAACGTATAAGACAGATAGAGGCTAAGGCTTTGAGAAAATTAAGACATCCAAGCAGGAGCAAAAAGCTTAAGGACTACCTCGAATAATTAATGAAGGAGCTTTTGCGTGTGCAAGAGCTCCTTTCAGACTATTAATAAACCTATAAAAGGTTTGATTTTTTAAATCAATATCTAGCCTGCATTTTCAGGTAACTTAAAGCGTCGCAGACTCTAATCCGCAGGACGGGCTTTGCCCGTTCGAGGGTATAACAAGAGTGTCGAAAAGAGGTTTATGACCTCTTTGAGGCACGGGTTGTTACTTCAATGGTGGGTACGTTAGTACCCCTACTGCAAGAAATGGTTGCACTGTAAAGATTGATGGGGACATACCAAAGGTATGGCTTTCAGCTTTTGTTGAAAGTGCTGACAAGCATTTCTTGCAAGCGTGTCGATTTTTCGACACGCAGGAAGGAGCTTTTGCATGTGCAAGAGCTCCTTTTTTTATAAAATTTTATATAATATTTTGTGAAAGGGACTAATTTATATGGATTTGTCAGCCAGGCTGAATATGGTGGCGGAAATGATAAGACCTTGTAACCTTTTGGCGGATATAGGCACGGATCACGCATATCTGCCTATATATTTGTATAAAAAGGGTGTTATCAACCGTGCCATTGCAGCGGATATAAGCAGAGGATCCTGTGAAAAGGCACAGGGAAACATCAATCTGCATGGACTTAATGGTCATATAGAGGTAAGGTGCGGTAACGGTCTTGAGGTTTTAAAGGATACTGAACAGCCTGATGCCATAGTTATTGCAGGAATGGGTGGTATGCTTGCCATTGATGTACTAAAATCAGGAAAATGCACCTGTAATACCTCACAGCTGGTGCTTCAGGTGCAAAGGGATATAGATAAGGTAAGACGGTATATCCACAGTATCGGCTACAGGATAGAGGCAGAGGATATATTAAAGGAGGATGGAAAGGTATATGTTTCCATGTCAGCTGTTAAGGGTGAGGATGTTCCCTATACAGAGGGGGATTACTACTTTGGCAGGCTCCTTATTGAAAGTAAAAATCCTATACTTAAAGAATATATCCACATTGAACATAATAAATTAAATAGAGTGCTCCTTTCCCTTAAGGATAAGCACAGTGAAGAAATTGACTTAAGACGAAAACAACTTGAAAAACTTGTTGATATACAGGAGGAGGTACTTAAATGTCTGTAAAGATAAGTGATATAATGGATAGTATGGAAAAATATGCACCAAGGCATCTTGCTGAAGAATGGGACAATGTGGGATTAATGATAGGTGAAGAAAATAAAGAGGTTACAAGGATATTGGTTGCCCTTGATATAAATGATGGGGTTATAGATGAGGCCATTGAAAAAAAGGCAGAGCTTATTATAACACATCATCCGTTTATTTTCAGGGGTATCAAGGCTGTTACCGATGAAACTGCACTTGGAAGACGTATTATAAGGCTTATAAAAAATGATATAGCTGTATTTTCCGCACATACCAATCTGGATGCTGCTGAGGGCGGTACCAATTCAACCCTTGCAAAGCTGCTTGAGCTTGAAAATGTTGAAGGCATTGGTGAGGTTACAGAGGAAAACGGAGCTATGGGTCGCATTGGCAACCTCAGCCATAGGATGACCTTTGGTGAATTTATATCCAAAGCTAAGAAAGTACTGGGAGCTGACAGCCTTTCGGTATGCGGCGACTTAAACAGAGAGGTAAGCAGAGTTGGTATGTGTACAGGTAAGGGTGCCTCAGTTATGCAGGAGGCAGCGTTAATGGGTGCAGATGTGTTTATTACAGGTGATTTTGGCTATCACGAAGGTCAGACAGCTGAGGATCTTGGTATTTGTGTAATAGACGGCACACATTACCTGACAGAGGTGCTTGTTGTGCCTGTTATTGCATCTTACATAGCGGAAAAATATAGGGATATAGAGGTAATCTGTTCCGAAGTAAACGGACAGACCTTAAAAATAGTTTGATTTCAGGAGGGATGTGTATGGATAAATTTAAGGTGTATATTAAAAATGCTGCCGAGGAAATAGAAGTTGACAGTAAAACAAGCCTGCTGGATATATCAAAGGATTACAGGAAGTATATGAAGGGAGATATACTTACCGCCAGGGTAAATAATGACCTTAAGGACCTAAATACAAGGATAAGCAGTGATTGCACAGTTGAGTTTTATGACATTACAGACAGTAACGGTTTTTCCACCTATCAACGCAGCGTTTCCCTGCTGATGTTTGCTGCTGCTTACTATATTCTTGACCCAAACAGTACAATCTGGGTAGAACATACAATTAATAAAAACTACTATTGTGAACTGCATGGAGAAAAGCTTACAGATCAACTCCTTGAAAAACTGGAAAATAAGATGAGAGAGCTTGTTGACTCGGAGTATGACATAGAGAAATTGATAGTGACCGTGGATGAGGGAAGGGATATATTCCAGAGATACGGATTAAAAAATGCTCTTAAGACCCTGAAATTTGTAAAAAGCTCCACCATATCAATATATAAGCTGGGTCGGTTTTATGACTATCTCTATGGGGTTATGGTACCTGATACCTCATATCTTAAGGTGTTTAAGCTTGTGAGATATAATGAGGGCTTTATTTTGCAGTTTGCCTCAGGAGAAGCACCTGATAAGCTTAACGAGGCAAAGGTATATCCTAAGCTGGCACAGGTATATGACGAATATACCAAATGGTCACGTATCATAGGTGTTGATACGGTAGGCTCCCTTAATGAATGTGTGTGCAGGGGAGAGGTACGTGATATAATATGGACAGCTGAGGGACTTCATGAAAAGAAAATAGCCGATATTGCAGATAAGATAGCCGGTAAAAACAGAAGACTTATAATGATAGCCGGTCCTTCCTCCTCAGGTAAGACCACATTTTCAAAAAGGCTTTGTATACAGCTTAAGGTGGCGGGGTTAAGACCATATACAATTTCCCTTGATGATTATTATCTTGACAGGGATAAGATACCTCCCGAGCCTGATGGCACTTATAATTTTGAAAGGCTTGAGGCGCTGGATATAAAGCAGTTTAACGAGGATCTGCAAAACCTGTTGGAGGGAAAAACCGTACTTATCCCGACTTTTAATTTCCTTACGGGCAAAAGGGAATACTGTGGCAAAAGTATCACCCTTGGAGATGGAGAAGTACTTGTAATAGAGGGAATACATGGCATTAATGAAAGGCTGACTCCCGATATTGACAGGTCGGATAAATTTAAGGTATATATAAGTGCCCTTACCCAGCTTAACCTGGATGAACATAACAGAATATCCACTGCAGATACCAGAATGTTAAGGAGAATAGTAAGGGATCATACATTCAGGGGATTTGATGCAAGAAGTACCATTGATATGTGGCCAACAGTCCTTACAGGTGAAGAAATAAATATCTTTCCCTATCAGGAGGAGGCAGATGCCATGTTCAACTCTGCCCTTGTATATGAGCTCAGTGTGCTGAAAAGCTATGCAGAACCTCTCCTTTTCGGTATTGAAAAGAATGAAAATGAGTACCTTGAGGCAAGACGGTTATTAAATTTCCTGAATAATTTTGTTACCATTAATCCTTCGGATATTCCAAGTAACTCACTGTTAAGGGAATTTATAGGCGGAAGCTGTTTTTATTGATTTGGATAATGTACACAAATTTTATAAGGCTTTATTATTTAATGTGATGAATTTATTCGGCTTAATTAACAAATTACCCATATTTGTTGCAAAAACCGACCCCTTGATGATATAATGCAGATATACGTTATATGTACTTAATAAAGGGTATATATTCAATGAGGGAGGTTGTAATATGCAGGAGTATGGTGTTTCTTACAGTAACGGTATGACAATGGAGCCATTTATTTTAGGTATGGTGTTTGTAAGCCTGATTGTTTCTGTTGTAATTATCATTGCATGGTGGAAATTGTATCAAAAGGCAGGTAAACACGGCTGGGCATGTATTGTACCTATATACAATTCATATGTGCTCTTTGATATAGTCTTTGGAAGCGGAATTTTATTTTTACTGCTTATTGTACCTGTAGTTAATTTTTTTGTGACAATATATCTGTATTATAAGCTTGCACGTGCCTTTGGCAAGGGTATCGGCTATGCATTGGGTCTTATTTTCCTGACACCTATCTTCATTTGTATGCTGGGTTTTGGAAGTGCAGAGTATATTGGTCCCCAATAAAACATTATTTTCGGCTCCCCTGGTGCTAATTATAAAAGGGGAGCCTTTTTCAGGAGGAAAAATATGATAGATGAAATGCTTAAATACAATAAACGTTTTGTGGAGGAAAAACAATACGAACAGTATAAAACAAGTAAATATCCGGATAAAAGGATAGCAATACTTTCCTGTATGGATACACGACTGACAGAGCTGCTGCCTGCTGCCCTTGGTATTAAAAACGGTGATGTTAAGATTATTAAAAATGCAGGGGGTGTGGTGACTCATCCCTTCGGAAGTGTAGTAAGAAGTTTGCTGGTGGCAATATTCGAGCTGGGAGTAAATGAGATAATGGTAATAGGTCATACTGATTGCGGTGTTCAGCATATTAACGGTGAAATGATGATTGAGCACATGCTTAACAGAGGTGTATCCCCTGAGAGTATCGAGATAATGAAGTACTGCGGGATAGATTTTGAAAAGTGGCTTTCAGGCTTCGATAATGTAGAAACCTCAGTATACGAAACAGTCAGGTTTTTAAAGGAACATCCGCTTATTCCCAAGGATGTGGGTATAGCAGGTTATGTAATGGACTCCGTTACGGGAGAACTGATGGAACTGGAAAAAAGTATATAAAAAACATATTCTATTACCCTATTATTGTATCGGATATCGGGTCATACAAATTATATCTGATTAGGTTAAATATTTTCGGTGCAAAGGAACAGCATATAGCCGACTGTAAAAAAGTCGATAGCCTATATGCTGTTTTTAATTGTTGCCATTTTATGCAAATAAAAGAATTTTTAAACTTTAAAATATGTATTTTACAGACGGTGCAAGTTAAGAAATTTTTTCCGAAAATAGTTGTATTAATAATACTTTCTTTGGTATAATGAATTAAGAAGTATGTCTATGACGGATTTTGTTATAAATATACAGTCGGCTCAGATATTATCTGGTTCATAACAGGATTTTGTTTTTGTGGTTCTGATTACAGTATTTGCATTGAAGCCGAGGCTTTTGATAAGGAATAGAGGTGTTACAATGCCGGATTTAAGAATAGTGAAAGTATTTATGTTTCGTTTTCTGTGCCTTTTGTTTTTAATAGGCTCTTTTAATGTCTATGGTGCAGATGGGGAGGATGTGTCCTCGGAGCAGAGCGGGGCATATGATATAGTTGAAACATTTGACATTGCTTCAGGTATGTATATTGAAAAAATAGATACA
>CASFCZ010000069.1 GCA_949293325.1 uncultured Eubacteriales bacterium
CTTAACCACTACGAAGCGGTACCTAAGAGTATTCAGGAGAAGGTTGCAGCCGGCAGAGCTGAAAACTAAAAAAATTATATTCCTCTGTGATTTTTGCATCACAGGGGAATGATAAATTCCTGTACTAATTATAAAATAGTACTTGCAAATTTGCGTGGAATTTTATATAATGAATATAGTGCCTACAAAGGTATTATTTGGCTATACGCTTTATTCAAAATTCAAAAAAACTAATTTTCATTAAGGAGGAAATTTTAAATGGCTAAGGCAAAATTTGAAAGAACCAAACCTCATGTTAATATCGGTACTATCGGTCACGTTGACCATGGTAAGACAACATTAACAGCTGCTATTACAAAGACATTACATGCAAGATATCAGCTTGGTGAAGAGGTTGCTTTCGATAAGATTGATAAGGCACCTGAGGAAAGAGAAAGAGGTATTACTATCTCTACTACACACGTTGAGTATGAGACTCCTAACCGTCACTATGCTCACGTTGACTGCCCAGGTCATGCCGACTATGTAAAGAACATGATCACAGGTGCTGCTCAGATGGATGGTGCTATCCTCGTTGTTGCTGCTACTGATGGTCCTATGGCTCAGACAAGAGAGCATATCCTTCTTTCCCGTCAGGTTGGTGTTCCTAAGATTGTTGTTTTCCTTAACAAGTGTGATATGGTTGACGACGAGGAGCTTCTTGACCTTGTAGAGATGGAGGTAACTGAGCTTCTTGACGAGTACGGTTTCGAGGGTTCTCCTATCGTTAGAGGTTCTGCTTATCAGGCACTTCAGGATCCTATGGGACCTTGGGGCGATGCTATCATTAAGCTTTTCGAAGTTATCGACGAGTACATTCCTACTCCTGTACATGATACAGAAAAGCCTTTCCTTATGCCTGTTGAGGACGTATTCTCAATCACAGGTCGTGGTACTGTTGCTACAGGTCGTGTTGAGAGAGGTCTTCTCCACGTTTCTGACGAAGTTGAGATCGTTGGTCTTGCTGACGAGGCTCGTAAGGTAGTTGTAACAGGTATCGAGATGTTCCACAAGCTTCTTGATGAGGCTGAGCCTGGTGATAACGTAGGTATCCTTCTTCGTGGTGTTCAGAGAACAGAAATCGAAAGAGGTCAGGTACTTGCTAAGCCTGGTACTATCACTCCTCACACTAAGTTTACTGCTCAGGTTTACGTTCTTACTGCTGATGAGGGTGGTCGTCATAAGCCTTTCTTCAACAACTATCGTCCACAGTTCTATTTCAGAACAACTGACGTTACAGGTGTTATCACTCTTCCAGAGGGTACAGAGATGTGTATGCCTGGCGATAACGTTGAGATGACTATCGAGCTTATCAGCCCAATCGCTATGGAGCAGGGTCTTCGTTTCGCTATCCGTGAGGGTGGTAGAACAGTTGGTTCCGGTTCTGTAGTTTCTATTATCGAATAATTTATATTATTAAATGATATAGGTGCGATTCCTTATGGAGTCGCACCTTTTTTAGTTATATGGTGAAGATATTTATATAGGAGAGCCGCCCCATTGCTATTGATATAGTAATGGGGCGGCAGACTGTCAATAAACCTGTAAAACGATGGATTTTTTGAATTAAATAAATGTCTAGCTTGCATTTTTAGGTAACTTAAAGCGTCGCAGACTTTAATCCACAGGACGGGCTTTGCCCGTTCGAGGGTATAGTGAGAGTTTCTCAAGGGGTTTTATACCACTTGAGGAACGGTTCACTACTTTCACAGCACTTTTGCTTTCAGCAAAAGCCGCCCAAAGGGCGGTCGCATACTTTGCGATGCATGGGTGGGTACGTCAGTACCCCTACTGCAAGAAATGTATGCATTTCTTGCAAGCGTGTCGACTTTTTCGACACGCTGATGCCCCATTGCTATTGATATAGTAATGGGGCGTTTATATATTAACGGAGAATGACCTATGACGTCTTTAGGACAGACCCCGGTATTTTGAATTTTAGTTATTTTTGTATCCGTAGGCTACATACATATTTTTGCTGGGTCAGGGTGAAAATATAATTGAAAGATATGGAGGTAACTTATGAAAAAGATAGCAATATTGTTAATTATTGTATTATCCCTTACAGGTTGTGGCAGATATGAAAGCGAAACAGTCAGTATTTCAGATCTGGGCGCTGCGGTTACCTTTACAGCGGGTTTAAGGGAGTACAGGAGTGAAAGTCTTAAAAATATGGATATTGCTGCATCCTATGGCATAGCACCGGGAGAAATTGATGAGGGTATGGTTTATTATTCCGCTAAAGATGGGTGTATAGACAAGATTATTTTAGTAAAATCCCTGGACCATGATGGACTGAGAAATGTTGAACACGCCCTTGAAACCCATATCAGTATGTTGGCTCTTGCCTACAGGTATCACGATAATGAAAGGGCAAAGATAGATAATCATCTCTTTAAAACAAGGGGATTATATACAATTCTTGCCCTGACAGATAATAGTAAAAAGGTGGAAGAAGTCTTTGACAATATGGTAACCTAGTGCTTACAGTTTTATTAAATTTTGCTTATTTGTTTGACAACACAGCCTAAAACGCTTATAATTAAAATAATGAATAAATGTGTCCGTTTCAAGACGATTTATGTAAAATATATGGTAAGGAGGCTTTTTATGTTCAATAAGAAAAGCTTGTGCCTTCTGGGTATTGCTGCTATGCTGGCTCTTCCTGCATGTTCAGGGGATACCCCAGAAGGAGAAACTTATACATCTGATGGTGAAAATATTGTAAACGGCAACACTTCCATTATACTTGACGAGGATGAAGGTCAGAAGGCTGAACTTACAAGACCTCCCGAGGCGGCAAGAGTGACCATTGATGTGGGACTTGTGAAAAATGACGTAGGTGCGGCTGCCCTTGCTTCCCTTGCTGAAGAAAATGAAGCTGACGAAAGCTTTGAAATGTATAATATAGTTTATGCGGACAATTATACTGCCCTTGCATCTATGATGAAGGATGGTACTGTTGGGGTAGGTATTCTGTCACCTTCCGAGGCACTTGATATGTATGCTGCTGATAAATCAGTGAAGGTTCTGGCAAGTATTGCAGGCAAGAGCTATAAGCTTATAGGTGAGGGAATATCATCCCTTTCGGATTTATCAGGAAAGACGGTTTATATCTCCAATGATGATAAAACATCCCTCTGCCTTATGACAAAGCTCACAGCTTATGCAGGTGTAACTGACTGCACCTTGGAATATGCTGAGGATAATGCTGCCCTTACAGATATGATAAAATCAGGAACTGCCAAATATGCTCTGCTGCCTGAAACCTACATTACACTTCTTGAGCAGGAGGGTATAGTAATAAATGAATATGATTTTGCCCAGGACTGGGAAAATGCAACGGAGGGCAATTCATATTCCAGCAGTTGTATAGTGGCTACAAATGAGTTTTTGACTACCCAGAATGCAGCTGTTGATTATATGCTTGCGGATATGGAACGAAGCGTTGAAGCTGTTAAAAGTGATACATCCTCCTGTGCCCAGGCTGCTGTGAAATATGGCCTTGCAGATGACGCAAAGGCAGTTGAGGCAGCTTATTCGGGAATGGATTGTGAATTTTATAAGGATAAGCAAATGCGTTATCTCATTAATAATATGTTTACTGCCTTTGACAATGCGGACTCTGATATTCTGGGTACCGATGTGCCTGATGAG
>CASFCZ010000070.1 GCA_949293325.1 uncultured Eubacteriales bacterium
CTGAAAGTGCTGACAAGCATTTCTTGCAAGCGTGTCGACTTTTTCGGCACGCTGCCTGTGGGGTATTTTAATAAAAATTAAATTGACACAGGGCATACTAAAGGATAACCTAAGGGTATAGAATTTTATCTTAAGGACAGGTATGAGGATATGCCCTTTATCAGACTTGATAAGCTCCTTGCGGATATGGGTGAGGGTACCCGCAGCCAGGTTAAGGGGTTAATTAAAGGCGGAAAGGTGACAGTTGACGGCAGGAAGGTCACTGACAGCTCCCTTAAGGTGGATACGGAGGCAAGTTCCGTAACCGTAGGCGGCAGACTGCTAAATTACAGCACCTTTACATATATTATGTTAAACAAGCCATCGGGAGTTATTACTGCCACCAGGGACAGCAGGGAGCAGGTGGTGACGGATCTCCTTAAGCCACCCTACAGTAAAATGGGTCTTTTTCCCGTGGGAAGGCTTGACAAGGATACAACGGGTCTGCTGATACTGACTAATGACGGTGACTTTGCCCACAGCAGCCTTTCTCCCAAACACCATGTGCCAAAGACCTATTATGTGGAGGCAAGGGGAAAATTTTCCCAGGGCATAACAGAGCGTTTCCGTGAGGGTATAGTAATTGACGGGGGTTACAAATGCAGGGAGGCTGTTCTTAAGGTACAGGAGCTTAAGGAGGACGGCATATCTGCCCTTGTGACTGTTACCGAGGGTAAGTTCCACCAGATAAAGCGTATGTTTCAGGCTGAAGGGGGAGAGGTGACCCTTCTGAAACGTATTGCCTTTGGGGATATAGTATTGGACCAGGGCCTTGCACCGGGAGAGAGCCGTCCCCTTAATGAGGATGAGCTTAAATATATTTATGGGCTTAAGGAGAAGGGATAAGTATGAAAATAAGACTGATTGCGGCTGTTGTCTGTGCCGCTTTGATATTTGTAAGTCCCGCAGAGGCTGCCCCTGCCTTTGAAACGGTAGGTGAGCTATGGGGAGAGCTGTTGAATACTGCACAGGGCAACCTGTCCACAGGCTACGAAAAGCCCGGGGTCATTACTTCACCCCAGCAGTGGAAGGCTGCCATAGCCGATGCCACAAGGAGCCTGACAGGGGAGATAACACTTAATATTGCAGGCTTCAGCGAGGAGGAATATGATCTTGATCTGATAGCCGATTATAATATATCTATTTCCGCAGAGGGTACGGTAAGGGGCAGTGACGCAAGGATCAGCTACAGCTTTGTATATTCCCCCAATTACCGTATTTTACGTGGGTTTGAGGACAGCAGTCTTATGTCGGTGCTGTCAAATGAGGAGCTTGCGGCACTTACAAAGGCCTATGAAATAGTTAATGAGATAATTACAGAGGATATGACTGACTATGAAAAGGAGCTTGCCATCCATGACTATATTGTGGCAAACTATCAGTATGATGTTGCCGCCGCCGTTGATTCTCAGGCAAATGTAGTAAGAACCCATTCCATTACGGGAATGCTGCTGGATGGTAAGGGTGTATGTGAGGCCTACTCCAATACCTTTATGCTCCT
This sequence comes from uncultured Eubacteriales bacterium, assembly GCA_949293325.1. Classification (GTDB taxonomy): domain Bacteria; phylum Bacillota; class Clostridia; order Lachnospirales; family CAG-274; genus CALWRD01. The sequence continues at coordinate 1,541 of CASFCZ010000070.1, forward strand.
GTGTAAAATGGCGGGACTTAACTGTGAGCTTGCCACGGGAGTTCTTGATGGGGTAAAGCACCAGTGGAATATAGTTGAGCTGGGGGGAGAGTATTACAATGTGGACCTTACCTCAGATGATCCTGTTCCCGATATTAAGGGACGTGTAAGGTATACCTGCTTTAACTTAAGTGATGATGAGATTTCCAAAACCCATACCCTTGATGAGGGAAATACAAGGTGTACCGGTATAAGGTATAATTACTACAATTATAACAATCTTGTGGTTACCAATGCCGAGGATCTCCTTATTCTCCTTAATGATAAGCTGGACAGGGGATTAAGGGAGATTACCTTTAAAACAGGAGGGGGATATATCCTTCAGGATGCCTCCGATATAAGTGCTGCTGCTAAAGGCAGGGGGCTTAACAGTGTTACCGTGACAGGTGAGTACGGTAAGGAAGGGGTATTTTACGTAACCTTTAATTAATATTAATGTATTTGCTAAACAAAAAGAGCTTCCGTTTAATTTGCTTAAAAGGAAGCTCTTATTTTTGTCAGTTTTTATCATCGTAGCCCTTTGGATGGGTGCTGTGCCACTTCCATGCTGTGGCTATTATCTGCTGTGGGGTATTATACCTTGGCTGCCAGCCCAGTTCATCAATAGCCCTCTGGCTTGAGGCTATAAGGGTAGGAGGATCCCCGGGACGCCTGCCCTCGGTAAGTACCTTAATGGGTCTGCCTGTTACTTCCTTTGCTATCTCCACTATTTCCTTTACGGAAAATCCCTTGCCGTTGCCAAGGTTATAGGTGGCGGAGGTGTTTTCGCGGTTAAGTCTTTCAAGTGCCTTGATATGGGCATCTGCAAGGTCTGTAACGTGTATGTAGTCCCTTACGCAGGTGCCGTCTGCTGTGGGATAGTCATCTCCGAAAATGGAAATGTGATCCCTTACCCCTGCTGCCGCTTGAAGAATAATGGGGATAAGGTGGCTTTCGGGGCTGTGATCCTCACCTATCACTCCGCTTATATGTGCCCCTGCCGCATTAAAGTAGCGAAGTGCCGTATACTTTATGCCATATGCCGCATCTGACCATTTCAGCATTTTTTCAACGGTAAGCTTTGTTTCACCATAGGGATTTATAGGCTCTGTAGGATCGCTTTCCACTATGGGTATATTCCTTGGCTCACCATAGGTGGCGGCAGTTGAGGAAAAGACTATTTTCTTTACCCCTGCCCTGTTCATTGCCTCAAGGAGCCTTAATGTACCGTATACATTGTTGTCAAAGTACATAAGGGGCTCACCGCAGCTTTCCCCTACAAGGGAAAATGCCGCAAAGTCTATTACCGCATCTATATCATTTTCCTTAAATACCCTGTCTATTGCTTCCCTGTCACGGAGATCCCCCTGATAGAACTTTGCATCCCTGTGGACTGCTTTCCTGTGACCCTTTATAAGACTGTCAAAGACAACTGCTTCGTGACCCTGCTCAATAAGCTCATAAACGGTATGGCTGCCTATGTAGCCTGCTCCGCCGCAAACCAGAACTTTCATTATATTAACCTCCCTTTTTTGGGTTTATAATAGCATACTTTGCTTTGTATTACAAGGGTTCCCATCCATATTGTTACACTTTGGTTACATGCTAATATTTTATTGAAAACAGGGTCGTGACTGATGTATAATAAGATAAGATTTGTTGTAGTATACCCGGAGGGTTCCGTGGTTAAGTTTTTGGTGGTGAAGTTATGAAAGGACTGTCCCTTTTACTTAGTATAATACTGTGTATTACCTGTTTTTGTGCCTGTTCCACAGGTACAAGCGACTATGTCCTTACTATTGACGGCAGCAGAATAAGCCGTGGTGAGTATATGGTCTACCTCCATGAGCAGAAAAAGAGCTTTGAGGAACGGGGAGGCGTTGATATATGGGAGGCTGACTTTGACGGCACAAGTGCCCAGGAAGTTGCCAAGCAGAATGCCATTAACTCCATTACTCTGGTTAAGGCGGCTCTTGCCCAGGCAAAGGATCTTAATGTGGAGCTGGGGTCTGAGGATATGGATGAGATTGACACCGAAAGTCAGGAGCTTTATGAGGATATAGGCGAGGATAAGGCAGAGAGCATGGGAGTTACCCTGGAGGATATTGAGGGTATAATTGAAGAAAGTCATATCCAGCAGAAGGTTTACGACCTTGTAACAGAGGGTGTGGAGATAAACGAGGCTGACTTTGAGGCATATTTTAATGAGCATTACAACAGCGAAATATCCAGCTATAACGATATTACCATCCAGCAGATATATTTTCCATCCGATACTGAGGACAGCACTATCCACCATGATGAGGCTATGGCTGCCATGGATGAGATAAATGCAGGGGTTGACTTTGAACAGGTTCAGGCAAAGTATTCCCAGTCGGAAAACAGGGATCCGTATCTCCTTGAGGACGGTATGTACGACGATGCCATTGAGGAGGAGCTTTATCACCTGCCTGAGGGTGGTGTAAGCGGTGTTCTGGAGGGAGCAAACGGCTACTATATATTTAAGGTGCTGGATATAAAAACAGCTGATACCGAGGCGGTAAAAGAGGGTCTTCGTGCCGAGTATGTCAGGGAAAAGAAAATGGAAATCTATCAGGCTCAGAATGAGCAGTGGCAGTCGGATATGACTGTGGAAAAAAATGATGCGGTGTATAATTCCATAAGTATTATGGATTGCTGAAAACAAGGTGACGGGATAGCTGAAATAATAAGCTGTCCCGTCACCCTTTTTTTATTCTTTTCTCATACAGGAGGTAAGTTCCGATATTTGGCTGAGGTATCCGCTCATTTCCTCCACGGTATAGAGGTTTTTCCCTGCGTTAAGGAGATAGTAGGCTGAGGCGATAAGCCCGCCGCTGCGGTATCTTGCCAGAAGTGGAATGGGTACATCAAAGCTATAGCCATTATCCTGAAGATTAAGCATAAACTCCTGTATATGCCCGCTTACTATATTCTGAAGGGTATGTATAAAGACACCTGAGGTATTGTTCTTTGCAATTAGCTTAAATTTCTTTTCATTATTATGTATGTATCTGACTATCTCCTCCAGAAGGGATGTGTAATATTCCTTAGGGTCTGCGGTGTCGTGAAACCGGAGGGTTGATGTAAGGTCATCAAGAACCTCCTCCACTACAAAACCAAGGAGCTGATATTTGTCCTCAAAGTGTTTGTAAAAGGTAGTACGGTGTACCTGTGCCGCCTGGCATATATCCACCACCTTTATTTCCTCAAAGGCTGTCCTGTCCATAAGGTCGATAAGGGCAGAGGCAAGGGCAGAGCGTGTTCTGGCGGTACGTATATCGTGTTTATTCATAGGTCTGGCCTCCTGTAATTTTCTGAAATATACATATTATACGGGCAGGGTATAGTTTTTGTCTGTCAGGGAGAAAATAAAGGGGAAAAAACTGATGGATAAGGGTGGAAATATGAAGGAAATATATGATTTTTTGCAAAAATACTGTTCCCTGCCACTGGGAATTGTATTAATGGCATTTGCACTGAAGGGCTTTTTTGAGCCCTTTAACATTGTCAGCGGAGGTGTAACGGGACTTGCCATTATTATTGAGGATATTGTGGGCATTCCCCTGTGGATCTCCAACCTTGTGATAAATCTGCCTCTTTTTGTATGGGCTTATCTTGTCTTTAACCGAGGCTTTGTAATAAGGGCAGCAGGGGCGGAGCTGTTTTTTACCTTCCTATTATATGTAATAGAGGACTTTAAGGGAGTGGAAAGCGATTTTGTTACCTCGGCGGTTTTCGGTGGCACCATATACGGCCTTGGCATAGGCCTTGTACTCAGGACGGGAACAACCACAGGAGGTACGGACCTTACAGCAAGCATAATAAACCGCCTGCTGCCCTATATTAAGATACCCGCCGCCATGATGGTGCTGGATATGGCAGTTATTCTTACGGGCTTCGGGGTCTTCGGTGCGGTACGTGCCATGTACGGTATTATTGCCGTGGCGGTAATGAGCAAGGCATCGGACTTTGTGCTGGAGGGACTTAACTTTGCAAAGGCAGCCTTTATCATAAGTGACAGGGGCGGGGAGATGGGCAGGGCTATTACCGGTGAGCTTGACAGGGGTGCCACCCTTATTGAGGCAAGGGGTGTTTATTCAGGCAGGGAAAGGCAGATGATTGTGGTGGCGGCTTCAAGGCGTCAGATACCTGCCCTCAGGGCAATATGCAGACGGGTTGACCCGGGAAGCTTTATGTTTGTAACGGATATTCGTGAAATAATTGGTAAGTTTCGCAGCTGAAATTGGTGTAAAATGTAAAATTTTATCTCATAGCTTAATATATTTTTAATCTTTAGTAAGAAACGCTCCATATATTAAACAAAAATATTTTATCTGCCGGGTTTTTTGTTGTGAAAGTTGACATAATACTTTCGGTTTTGTACAAAATGTGTGTAAACTGGTGATATTTACTTCTTTGATTTGGCTTAATTACAGCGTTTTTGTTCAATAATTACTTAAGGAATGGGTCTTTTAGGCAAGTTGTACAAATCCGGGGTCTTTTATTTGTAGAATAAGGATATGGAGAGTTTGAAAAAAATAATGTATTATATTACTAAATAAAACGGGCAGTTCTTATGCCCAATTGTTAGGAGGATAATTAAATGGCAGATCTTAAATTAAAGAATATCGTAAAGAAGTACCCTAACGGTTTTATCGCTGTTAAGGACTTCAACCTTGATATAGCTGATAAGGAATTCATCATCTTCGTAGGTCCTTCAGGTTGTGGTAAGTCCACTACACTGAGAATGATCGCAGGTCTTGAGGATATCTCAGCAGGCGAGCTTTACATAGGCGACAAGCTGATGAACAACGTATCACCTAAGGATAGGGATATTGCGATGGTTTTCCAGAACTACGCTCTGTACCCACATATGACTGTTTATGATAACATGGCTTTTGCTCTTAAGCTCCGTAAGGTGCCTAAGGATGAAATTAACAGAAAGGTTCATGAGGCTGCTAAGATTCTTGATATCGAGCACCTCCTTGACAGAAAGCCTAAGGCTCTTTCAGGTGGTCAGCGTCAGAGAGTTGCAATGGGTCGTGCCATTGTACGTGAGCCTAAGGTATTCCTTATGGATGAGCCTCTTTCAAACCTGGATGCTAAGCTGAGAGTACAGATGAGAAGTGAGATCTCCAAGCTTCATCACAAACTTCAGACTACATTCATCTACGTTACACATGACCAGACAGAGGCTATGACCCTTGGTACACGTATCGTTGTTCTTAAGGATGGTATTATCCAGCAGGTTGATACTCCTCAGAACCTTTACAACAAGCCTGTAAACCTTTTCGTTGCAGGTTTCATCGGTTCTCCACAGATGAACTTCATCGACGCTAAGGTTGTTCAGGTAGGTGCTGATGTTCTTGTTAGCTTCGGCGAGTACAGAGTTAAGCTTCCTGAGCACAAGACAAGAGCTCTTATTGACGGTGGTTATGTTGATAAGGACGTTATCCTTGGTATCAGACCTGAGGATATTCATGAGGAGGAGCTTTTCCTTAATACTTCTCCTGAGAGCGTTGTTGACGCACAGGTTGAAGTTAGTGAGCTTCTCGGTGCTGAAACAAACCTTTACCTTATGATTGCAGGTCAGAACGTTACTGCTAAGGTTGACGCTCGTTTTGCAGCTAAGATCGGTGATGTTGTTAAGGTTGCTTTCGATGTTAACAGAATGCACATCTTCGATAAGGCTACAGAGGCAGTTATCTGCAACTGATATTGATATTACGGCATTATGCCTTAACAAAGAGCCATTCCCAAAAGGGAGTGGCTCTTTTTTTCGTGTTTATAACCGTATATTGACCTGTTTTTGAGATAATAATGAGGGAATATTGACTTCATATTGAAGTAATTATTCCATAGTCATTTAATCTGTTGGGGGAATACTGACCTCAGATTGAGGTAATTAATCCATAATTATTGGGATAATTCATTGAGGATATACTCACCTCAGATTAAAGTAATTATTCCATAATCATTTAATCTGTTGAGGGGATATTGACCTTATATTGGAGTAGTTATTCTATAACCATTTAATCCATTGAGGGAATATTGACCTCAAATTGCAGTAATTATTCCTTAACCATTGGGATAATCGGGCATAGAATGATAAAAAGATAATTTTCGGGGGAATAACAATGACATATATCAATGGTTATGTTCTTAAGCTTATGGAGGAGGCTATTGCAGATGAAATTCATGACTACAGTCTATATACGACTCTGGCACAGAAGTGCTCTGAGTATGCACCTTTACTTGAAAGCATTGCCGCCGATGAGCTAAAGCATAAAAAAATGCTCCTTGAGCTTTACAGCGACCTTACAGGTAAAGAGCCCATGGTAAAGGAAACAGGTGAGGCGGACAGCTACGGGGACTGTAAAGAGCTTATATCAGCCAGAGTTCCTGCGGAGCTTGAGGGAGCTGCCCTCTACCGCACTATATATTTTACCATGCCTGATGTGGCTGCAAAAAACATTCTCTTTGAGCTGATGACTGATGAAATGTATCATGCAACCCTTCTTTCCAATATAAAATAAAGCCTTTTTTACGGACGCCGGGAAATAAACCTGCGTCCTTTTTTTTGTTTGGCAGTAAATGTCACTTTTTTTATATTATGCTAAGTAAAAAGGAAAGGGGGCTTGTTTATGGCTGCACCATACAAGACAGGACTGGATTACTATCCGCGTAAGGTAAATTTTGTAAACGACAGACGCTTTATCGGTTTAAGAATTAAATGGGGTAACAGAGCCCTTGGTATATACGAGCAGATTCTGGATGCAGTGTATTCAGAGAGGGGCTATTACATAAGTATAAGGGACAGGGACAGGGAGGCACTTATCAGATGGCTGTGGATGAACTACGGCAACTTTGACGGTCTTACCTGTGAGGACATTGAGGAAATGATCACTGCAATGGTGGATGAGGAGCTTTTTGACAGGGATATGTACGAAAGGGGTATCCTGACCTCCCATGAAATACAGGAGGTATTTTACACCGCCACCCTTAAGCGTAAATCCATTACGGTTAATGAGGATATATGGCTTATCAGTGAGGAAAGAATGAGGGAGCTGGGAAAAAGCTCCCCTATTTACAAATATTTTCATGGAAAAATTAATGACGTCATTAATCCACAAAGTAAAGTAAACCAAAGTAAACCAAAGGAAACCAAACCAGAGGAAACCAAACCACCTAAGGAGGGGGCAGGTGAGAATCCCGTGGAGGAGTTGGGAAGAAAATACTTTGGCACTCTTACCCAAAGGGATTTGGAAAGGGTAAGGGCGTGGGGTGGTGGTATAGATACAAGGGTTATTGAGGCTGTATTTAAGCTTACCAGGGATAAGGGCAAGGGCTTTTACTATGCTGATGGGGTGGTTAAGCGGCTTGTGTCACAGGGTACCCTCACATGGGAGGACTATGTCAAAAGGGAGCTGTCCATGTCCGAACCTGTGAAGCCTCCTGTCAGAACCACACGCTTTGTCAATTACAACCAGCCCGTCTATACCGATGAGGAGATTGAGGCTGCCATTGCCAGGAAAAAGCGTCAAAGGGAGGAGGAGCGAAGGAGGGAGGAGTTATCCAGGGCTGACAACCATGGAGCCACAGAGGAGGAGTTACCTGATGCTAACCACCTTCCGTAAGGTATGGCAGTAAATGTCACTTTTTATGTAGTATCATAACAGCAGGTAAAGAAAACCTGATTTTAACTGAAGGGAGATATGTTATGGAAAATACTGATAACAGGGTTCAGGAGCTGGAAACTGCCCTTGAAACCCAGAAACAGGACTATGAGTCAAGGCTTCTGAAGATGATGGTTGACCACTGTCTGGAAACCGCCCTTATCAAATCCGGAGCAAGGTCCGTTAAGGCGGCAGAGGCA